>NZ_JBSGDB010000185.1:0-16398 GCF_053602155.1 Streptomyces sp. NPDC004561 | reverse complement strand
GTCGTAGGTGCCCCATTCGGTGAAGTAGCCGACGACCTTGGACCCGGCCGTGAGGATCGCCTGATGGCCGCGCAGCGTCGAGGCCCACACCGTGACCCGGGTGTCCAACCACACGGTCAACCACTGCCGCACCAACACCCCGCCACACGCGGCGGATGCCAGACCACGTAGCTCTTCCAACGCCGCCAACGCCGCAGCCAGGCCCGCACCGCACTGGCCTGCGTCGCCGGGCTGACCGTACTGGTTACGGCGACCGGGATGGTCACGACCGTCACGGCGGCCGCGGTCGGACGCGCCGGCATTCGCCTGTTGGGTGGGATCTCGACGGTTCAACCCCCGCCGCATCCCCCCTTCCTACCCGCAAGAAATGCCAGCTCACCTGCGCGAATAGGATGAGGGGGTGTTCTTGGTCGAGTCGGATTGGGTGAGGTGCCGGAGCCGTCGGCATGCGACGCTGAGACTATGACCTCTGCAGCGATCGCACGGGGTACGTCCGCCCAGCGGTGGCTGGCGCGCCTCAGCTTCGTGCTGGCAGGCCTGGGTATCGTGATCCTGGTGGTCTTCGCCGAGCTGAAGAGCCTGGCCATGTTCGCCGTTGGCCTGGCTGCCGCGGTCGTGACCGTGGCGGCAGCCTACTTCTTCCTCTCCCGGCGCGGCGTCGTGCGGTGGCTGTCGCTTGGCGTCTACGTCCTGGTGCCGATCGCGGTGGTCGTCATTTTCGCGGTCAACGGCGTCCTGTGGGTGGCTATCGTGTCGGCGGGAGTCTGGCTCCTCGCGGACGTGACCGCGCGCCAGGCGCTGAAGGGGGACCAGCCGGACTGGCGCATGCCCGAGTATCCGGCGCAGTCACCGGCCCGGCATCCGTACCTGATCATGAACCCGAAGTCGGGCGGCGGGAAGGTCGAGAAGTTCGACCTCAAGCGCAAGGCCGAAGCCCTTGGCGCCGAGGTGTTCGTCTTGGACGGGTCGACTGACGTGGCCGCGGTAGCCCGGCAGGCGGTGGCCGACGGCGCTGACCTGCTGGGGGTGGCCGGTGGTGACGGCACCCAGGCACTGGTAGCGGGCATCGCTGCCGAGCACGGTCTTCCGTTCGTGGTGATCAGCGCGGGCACCCGCAATCACTTCGCCCTGGACCTGGGGCTGAACCGGGAGGACCCGGCCTCCTGCCTTGGCGCCCTGGCCGACGGTGTGGAGTTGCGGGTCGACCTGGGGTTGATCAACGGGCAGCCGTTCGTCAACAACGCCTCCTTCGGCGCCTACGCCCAGGTCGTGGAGAGCCCGGCCTACCGTGGCGACAAGATTGGCACGACGCTGAACCTGCTCCCGGACCTGCTGCAAGGACACCACGGAGCGCGGCTGACAGCGCAGGTGGATGGCACACAGATCGAGGCGCCGCAGGCGCTGCTGGTGTCCAACAATCCGTACCGAACAGATGACATCGCTGGCCTTGGCCGCCGTGCACGGCTGGATGGCGGCGTGCTCGGCGTGATCGGCGTCAGGGTGGGCACCGCCGGTCAGGCCATCGATCTGCTCCGCGGCAGCAGCGCCGACGGGGTCACGGAGCTGACCACGCAACAGATCGAGATCACCGCCGATGCGGCGCAGATTCCGGTCGGCGTCGACGGCGAGGCGGTGACAATGTCGACGCCGGTGACCTCCTCGACCTGGCCGGGCGCGCTGCGCGTTCGGGTGCCACGCGCCCGCCCGGGCATCCCCGAGCCGCAACCTCCGGCGAACTGGGCCAGGCTGCGGCGCTTGGCCGGCGGTCGCCGCGAGGCCGCTGAGGCCATGAGGTGAAAACCGTTTTCCAGCATGCGACCAGCCTTGCCGACACGGCCGGCCTGACCCGAGAACTGTCGGCCCGGACCGTGATCTTCGAGCTCGGCACCAGGGATCAGCTCAAGCCGCAAGTACCCCCCATCGAGGGCTCGGATCAGCTGTCCTCCTGGTTCGCAGTCATACCTGAGGTGTCCGATGACGTCCGCACCCGACCGCTACCAGGACCTGGCCTCGTTGCCGTTCGCCGGCGGCTACCCGACCGACGAGACGGCGCGGACGTTGGAGGACGAGCTGTTCTTCCAGCCCGCCGTGCAGGTCTACCTGTGGGCGCTGCCGACCGTGAACGCGTGCGCGATGCGCGACGGCCTCGGTGCGGCCTTCGGTCGCGGCTACCAGGTGATGGCCGTGTTCGAACAGCGACTGAAGCCTCGGACACTGATCACCACCCCGAACTGCGACGTCATCTACGGCATGGCCTTCGCGGACCTGAGCCTGACCGGCCCGCTCGTCATCGAGGCCCCGCCCGGCGTCCAGGGACTGGTGGACGACTTCTGGCACCGCCCACTCACCGGTCCCCTCATCGACGGACGACAGTTCCTCGGCGACATCGGCCTGCCCGGCCCAGACCAGGGCAAAGGCGGCCGGTACCTCATCGTCCCCGACGACGCCGAGCCGGAGCACGAGGGCGAGTGGGACGACTTCTTCGTCTACCGCAGCCGCACCGACAACATCTACTTCCTGCTGCGCGGCTTCTTCACCTCCGTCGACGACCTGTCACCGGGCGTCGCGGCAATCGAAGGCATCCAGTTGCACCCGCTGCACGGCGACGCGGAGCCGATGCGCTTCGCCCATGCCTCCGACACCCCGGCCGATGCGCTCTACCCCCGTGACGGCGCGTTCTTCGACGCGCTCGACGCCTTCGTCCAAGCCGACCGGGTCGACCAGACCGACCCCTACATGCACGGCGTCCTGACGTCGCTGGGCATCCGCAAGGGCCGGCCCTTCGCGCCGACGCCGCGTCAGCGAGAACTGCTGGACCTGGCCGCGCAGACGGGCTGAAAGGCGGCCAAGACCCTGGCCGCCCGCTTCGACCGCGAGCAGGACGCCTTGTGGTGGGCAGACCGTCAGTGGGTCGCCCACGTCAAGACCGCCCAGGACGACTTCTGGCACACCCTGTTGGACGAGGAGTATCGCGACCGCGCCACCGGCCACACCGACGTGAACGCCAAAGCGCACATGTTCGTCAACCACTACTCCATGAGCACCGGCATGATCAGCTCCGTCGTCGGCTTCGGCGCCAAGTTCGCGGACGCCTACCGCGACCAGGACGGCGACCTGCTCACTGGCGAGCACACCTACCGCATCGACCTGCCCGCCGACCCGCCGGCCCGGCTCTTCTGGTCCCTCACCCTCTACGACGCCGAGACCGCCGCCCAAGTCGACGCCCAGGGCCAGACCTACTCCTCCCTCAACGGCATGGACGACATCGCCCTCAACCCCGACGAGTCGATCACCCTCCACATCGGCCCCGAACGCCCGGCAGGCGCCGAGAACTGGATCCGCACTGTCCCCGGCCTCGGCTGGTTCGCCGTCATCCGCTGGTACGGACCCGAACAGGCCTTCTTCGACCGCCGGTACAAGCCCGGCGACTTCATCAAAACCGCCAGCAACCACAGCAACGCCTGACCGCCAGCCCGGAGCCGAGTCATTCTGAAACGAGCAGTTAAAGAGCGTCTTGTTCCGGCGTGGTTGTTCGGGGGGCGAGCGGGTCTGCGGCCACTGAGGCGAGAGTGGCCAATGCGGGCTGTGCGACAGGAGACTCCGTACCTCTGCCCGTTTGAGTCGAGTCGCTCCTGTCTGATCCCAAAGCGCCCCCAGTTGCCGCTGTTTACGCCCTGGGGGTGCGCCGTGCCCGACGGTACTGCCGAAACATGATGCGACACCGCCCGTACCCCAGCGACCTCACCGATGCCCGCTGGGAGTTGATCGGTCCCACCCTCACCGTCTGGCGGGCCGCGCGCAGAGGCAAGGACGCCGTGACCATGCGAAGGAGATCGAGATTGTCGTGCTTCGGCACCAGGTCGCGGTTCTACGCCGTCAGGTCGATCGGCCTGACCTGAGCGACGGAGACCGGGTCCTGTTGGCCCCGCTTTCGCGGTTACTGCCTCGGTCATCGTGGAAGAGCTTCTTCGTGACGCCGACGACGTTGCTGCGCCGACATCGCCGTCTGATCACCCTCAAGTGGACCTATCCGCGCAGGCGTCCCGGCCGTCCCTCTACCCGGGCCGATATCCGTGATGCAGTGGTGCGGTTGGCTCGTGAGAACCCGACGTCGGGCTATCAGCGGATCAGCGGTGAACTCTCCGGAGCCGGCGTCCGGGTACCGCCCAGCACCGTGCGTCGCCCAGCAGGCCCGGAACCTGGTCATGGATCTGGCGACAGAGTCGAACAGGCGCGGTTCCTCATCCGAGACCGCGACGAGATCGGCGACCGCCCCAACCGCTACCGGCGGCTCCGGCCGACCTGAATCACATCCGGCTCACCCGGCGCCAAGCCATTGACGGCCTGATCAACGAGTACCGAAGCACTGCATAGCCATACGCAAGAAACCGCAGGTCAAACCCTAAATCCGGGTCTTCGCATCCCGCAGGCAGCGCCGTCCGGTCCGATCCCCACAGGTGCCAGCACCTGTGGAAGTGATGCTCCATGAGCCGGGTCAAGCGCCGGCTGAGACCTGCTTCACAGGGCTTTCCATGCCCTTCGGAATACCCCCTGGGGTATCAATGTTATCGTCGCCATATACCCCCGGGGGTAAATCTTCACTGGAAGGGAGCATCGCGTGTTCTTCGTCGACACCCTTGAGATCGCCGGCCTCGGCAACCGCAGCTATCTGGCCGGCGGCGAACGGACGGCAGTGGTGATCGATCCGCCACGTGACATCGAGCAGGTGATCGCGGCTGCGGCGCGGCGCGGGGTGCGGATCTCCCACGTGGTCGAGACGCACCTCCACAACGACTACGTCACCGGCGGCGTTGAGCTGGCGCGGGTCACGGGCGCCGCCTATCTCGTTCCCGCCGCGGCAAGCGTCGCCTATGAACGCGTATCCGTGCACGACGGTGACCGCTGGGACCTCGAGGCCACCGCCGGACTGGCTCTGCGGGCGCTCGCCACCCCCGGCCATACCCCGCACCACACCTCCTACGTCCTGGAGGAGAACGGCACGGCGGTCGCCGTGTTCACCGGCGGCTCCCTGCTGATCGGCACCGTCGGCCGGCCCGACCTGGTCGAACCGCGGCTCACCGAACACCTCGCCCGCGCCCAGCACGCCTCCGCGCACCGGCTGGCCGCCGAGCTGCCCGACGAGACTCCGGTACTGCCCACCCACGGCTTCGGCAGCTTCTGCTCCTCCTCCCAGGCGGCGGGCACCTCCACCACGATCGGCAAGGAGAAGGCGGCCAACGAGGCGCTCACCCGGGACGTGGACACCTTCGTCACAAACCTGCTGGCCGGGCTGGACGACATCCCCGCCTACTACACGCACATGAGCCCGGCCAACGCCGACGGACCCGCTCCGGTCGACCTCACCCCGCCCGCCGTCGCCGACGCCGAGGAGATCGCCGCCCGGCTGGCCGCCGGCGAGTGGGTGGTCGACCTGCGCAACCGCGTCGCCTTCGCCGAGGGCCACCTGGCGGGTTCCTTCAATTTCGAGGCCGAGGGGCAGCTCGCCACCTACCTGGCCTGGCTGATCCCCCGGGGCAAGCCGGTGACCCTGCTCGCCGAGTCGCCCGGCCAGCTCGCCGCCGCCCAGCGCGAACTGGTCCGCGTCGGCATCGACCGCCCGGCCGCCGCGGCCGCCGGAGAGCCGGCCGACTGGGTACGGGACGGCGAGGCCCTCGCCTCCTTCCCCAGGGCCACCTTCGCCGACCTCGCGGCACGCTCCGGCGACGGCGTCGTCGTCCTGGACGTCCGCCGGGCCTCCGAACGGGCGGCCGGCTTCATCGAAGGCTCCGTCCACATCCCCGTCCACGCCCTGCACAGCCGTCTCGACGATGTCCCGGCCGGCCAGGTCTGGGTGCACTGCGCGGGCGGTATGCGCGCCGCCATCGCCGCATCCCTGCTGGATGCGGCCGGCCGGGAGGTGGTGGCCGTGGACGACTCCTTCGACTCGGCCGAGACGGCCGGGCTCACCGTCAGCACCCCCTGACCAGGCCCGAGAACCGAAGACGAACAGGAGCGAGAACCATGTCGAGCCTCTTTCGACGCAGTGGAAGCGGCCCGGGACGGGTGACGGTGCAGGACGCCGCGATCCGCACCGGTCATGCCACCGGACGTGGAGGTGACGCCCTGCTGCTCGACGTACGCGAACCCTACGAGTGGCAGGCCGGGCACGCGCCCGGCGCCGTACACCTGCCCCTGACGGCGCTCGCCGCCGGTGCCGGACTGCCCGCCGAAGCACAGAGCCGGCAGCCCGTCGTCGTGATCTGCCGTTCGGGCAACCGCTCGCAGCAGGCGGCCGAACTGCTGCACGCCAGAGGCGCGGAGGCCGTCGACGTGATCGGCGGCATGCAGGACTGGGCCGTTGCCGGACTGCCGGTGGTGGACGCGCACGGCAGGGACGGGACCGTCGCATGAGCGCGGTGATACTCGCGCTGATCGCCGGGGCCGTCATCGGTCTGGCCCTCGGCGCGCTCGGGGGCGGCGGCAGTGTGCTGGCCGTGCCCGCCCTGATCTACCTGCTGGGTTTCACCCCGGTCGCGGCGACCACCGCGAGCCTGGTCATCGTCACCGTCACCTCCGCCACGGCGCTGTCCGCGCACGCCCGCGACGGCCAGGTCCGCTGGCGTACGGGGCTGCTGTTCGCGGCGGCCGGGATCGGCCCGGCGATGCTGGGCGGGGCGCTCGCCGGTCGCCTGCCGGCTTCAGCGCTGGCCGTGTCCTTCGCCGTGGTCGCGGCGGTCGCCGCGATACGCATGTTGCGGCACCGCCCGGTGCCGGGAACCGCCGCACCGGTACGGCCCGTCCGGGCCGCGGCCGCAGGCGCCGGGCTCGGCGCGGTCACCGGCGTCCTCGGTGTCGGCGGCGGCTTCCTCGCCGTCCCGGCGCTCGTCAACGTCCTCGGCATGCGGATGCGGGCGGCGGTGGGCACCAGCCTGCTGGTCATCACCATCAACTCACTCGCCGCGCTGGCCATGCGCGCCGGAACGGCGACCGGCCTCGACTGGACCGTCATCGGACCGTTCGCCGGGGCGGCGATCCTGGGCGCCTGGGACGGCAAACGCCTGTCGGCCAAGCTGCCCGGCGACACCCTTCAGCGCGTCTTCGCCCTCGTCCTGCTCGCAGTGGCCGGCTTCATGCTGGTGGACGCGGTGGCGTAATGGCCGCCCTCACGCCAGCGACAGGAAGAGCTTCTCCATCCGCGCGCGCATCGCCTCCGCGTCCTCACCGTTCTTCCTGCCCGACTCGATGTCCGCCACGCACTGCTGCAGCCCGGTTGCGATGATCGCGAAACCCGCCCGGTCCAGCGCCCGCGAGGCCGCGGCCAGCTGCGTGACGACGTCCTCGCAGTCCCGGCCCTCCTCGATCATCCGAATCACCCCGGAGATCTGCCCCTGCGCCCGGCGCAGCCGGTTCAGCACGGCCTTCAGGGACGTGCCCTCTAGCTCCAGTTCCACGACCACTCCTCTGCATATACCCCTAGGGGTACTCTACGTCCCGGTTCGGGACGGCGACGACCAGACGACCATCAAGAGACGACAAGGATCACCGCTGTCATGACCAGCCCCCTCTCCCCCATCACGCTCGGCACCGACCAGGCCCGAGAGCGACTCCACGAACTCACCGTCATCGACGTCCGCACCCCCGGCGAATACGCCTCCGGTCATCTGCCGGGCGCCCTCAACATCCCCCTGGACCACATCCGTCGCGCACTGCCGGAAATCCGGCACGCGGCCGGGCGCGGAGACGTCCTCGTGGTGTGCGCCTCCGGCGCCCGCTCAGAGAACGCCTGCAAGCTCCTGGCCGAACAGGGCATCCCGACCGCCACCCTCTCGGGCGGCACCACAGGGTGGGCCGCGCAGGGGAATGACCTGCACCAGCCCGCCGCGTGCGACACCCGGGCCCGCTGGAGCATGGAACGGCAGGTCCGCTTCACCGCCGGAGCGGTGGTGCTCCTAGGGCTGCTTCTCGGCCTGCTCGTGCACCCGGCCTTCCAACTGCTCTCCACCGGCATCGCGGGCGGCCTCGTCTTCTCCGCCCTCACCGACACCTGCGGCATGGCGACCATGCTCGGCAAGTTGCCGCACAACCGGCCCCGCGCAGCCGACCTCGACGCCACGCTCGCCGCTCTGCGCGGCCGCTGAGCCGCCGCAACCAGTCCCGTCCGGAAACCGGAGGATCCGATGGGTTTTACCGACCGCCACCCATCGCCGCTCGTCGGCATCGGGCTGAGCAGCAGGGCCTTCGCTGCCGGCCTCATCGGCGGCCCTGGCGACCGTGGGGCCACCGGCAACCGTCTCGCGGAGGACTCGTGACCATCGCAGCCGAGGCAAGCGGCATACGGCTCGGGATGCGCGCCAACCTCGCCCAGTTCACCCTGCTCGTCGCCGTCAACGCCCTGGTCGGCGGCATGCTCGGCCAGGAACGCATTGTCCTGCCGCTGCTGGCCCGTGACGTCTTCCACCTGACCGCCTACACCGCCGCGCTGACTTACATCGTGGCCTTCGGCGCCACCAAGGCGATCACGAACTTCTTCGCGGGCACCCTCTCCGACCGCTACGGCCGCAAACCCGTGCTGGTCGCCGGCTGGCTGGTGTCGCTGCCGGTGCCGGCGCTGCTGATCTTCGGGCCGGCCTGGGGCTGGATCGTCCTGGCCAACGTCCTGCTCGGCGTCAACCAGGGCCTGACCTGGTCAACCACCGTCATCATGAAGATCGACCTGGTCGGACCGGAACGGCGCGGCCTGGCCATGGGCTTCAACGAAGCCTCCGGCTACGTCGCGCTGGCCGCCACCGCCATGGCCACCGGCGCCATCGCCGCCCACTGGGGGCTGCGGCCCGGCCCCTTCCTCCTCGGCGCCGCCTACGCCGCCCTCGCCCTGGGCCTGTCGACCTCGGCGGTCCGCGAGACCCGGGGCCACGCCCGCGTCGAGGCCGCCCGCCACCCTGCACCCGAGAACCCCGACCACCACGGCGAGCTGACCACCGGCCAGATCGCCCGGATCACCAGCTTCCATGACAAGGCCCTGTCCGCCGCCAGCCAGGCCGGCATGGTCAACAACCTCAACGACGCCCTCGCCTGGGGCATCTTCCCTCTCCTCTTCGCCGCCCACGGCCTGTCCGTCGCCGCAATCGGTGTGCTTGCCGCCCTCTACCCGGCGGTGTGGGGGCTCGGGCAGCTGTTCACCGGCTGGTGGTCCGACCGGATCGGCCGCAAACACCTGATCACCGCCGGCATGCTGATTCAGGCCGCGGCCATCGCCCTGGTGGCGACCGGCACCAGCTTCCCCGTCTGGGCCACCGCCCAGGCCCTCCTCGGCGTCGGCACCGCCCTGGTCTACCCCACCCTGCTCGCTGCCATCGGCGACGTCGCCCACCCCGCCTGGCGCGCCCGTTCCGTCGGCGTCTATCGCCTCTGGCGCGACGGCGGCTTCGCCGTCGGCGCCCTGCTGGCCGGAGCCCTCGCCGACGCCTACGGGCTGACCACCGCCATCTGGGCCGTCGCCGCCCTCACCGCCGCCTCCGGCCTGATCGTGGCGCTGCGCATGTATGAAACCCACCCTCGGACCTGAGTGCAGGCCACGGTCCGACAGCACGCATCCGGTGAACCGGCGAAAGCTCCGGCAGTCCTGGCTTCGCCCATGAGAAGGAGGTCACTTCCCAGGTCGCCCAGCTCGGTTACCTGCCGGGGCTGCGGATCGCGCACACCTCCGAATCGACCATCGGCCAGATCTGCGTCCCCTGGATCAACTCGCTGCTGATGGTCTCGGTCCTCACCCTGGTCTTCGCCTTCCGCAGCTCCGCGGCGCTGGCCTTCGCGTTCGGCATGGCGGTGACCGGGACCATCACCACCCTGCTGTTCTTCTACGTCGCCCGGGCGAAATGGGGCACTCCCAGGTGGATGGTCACCATCGGCGCCGCCGTACTGCTCTTTGTGGACCTGCTGTTCGTGGCAGCCAACGTGACGAAGCTCTTCCACGGCGCGTGGCTGCCGCTGCTGATCGGCCTGACCGTGTTCACCGTCATGACGACCTGGCAACGCGGCCGCGAGCTCGTCACCGCCGTACGCGCACAACTCGAGGGCCCGCTCCCCGAGTTCATCGACAACCTCCGCTCAGAGAAGGTGTCGACGCTCCGGATCCCGGGCACGGCCGTGTTCCTCAACCGCGGCAGGCAGACCGCGCCCCTGGCCATGCGGGCCAACGTCGAGCACCACCACGTACGCCACGACCAGGTCGTGATCCTCTCGCTTGAGACCGAGCCCGTACCCTGCGTCCGGGCCGACCAGCGGATCGTCGTCGACGACCTCGGCTACCCCGACGACGGGATCATCCACGTCACCGCCCGGTTCGGCTACATGGAGACACCGGACGTGCCCAGCGCCCTGGCCGTCTGCTCGAGGTTCGCGTAGTCGGGCACGGCGTTCGGACCGGTCAGCCCTGACGCAAGCGGCTGTTCAGCGCTGCCTCCTACATCACGGCCGACACCGCCGAGTACTTCGGCCATTCCCGCGACCGCACGGTCATCATGGGCTCACACATCGAGGTACAGGCGCGCGCCAACTACTGTTTCGGACCAACGGCCGTGGAGCCGACATCCCTTCCCGTCAGGATTCTGTATTCGACGTGCCGGAAATCGGGTTGAGCATCTCCTGGCGAGGTGATGCTGCCGAGCCATCCGAGGGAGAAAGCCGCCGGCACGGAGACCAGGCCTGGGGACTGGAACGGATACCAGTTGAAATTCACGTCCGGGAACAGTGCATACGGAGCCCCGGAGATGCTGGGTGACAACAACTCGAGCATCATGCAGAGCAGCAGTCCCCCGTAGACGGACCACAGAAGTCCTCGGCGATTGAAGCTACGCCAGAAGAAGGAGTAGATCAGCGCGGGAAAGATGCACGACGCGGCAACGTTGATCACGAAGAGGACCAGGAAGTCAATGGGATAGTGGTAGATCGCAGCAGACAGCGCCAGGGCCAGGACACACAGGACGACAATGGCCGGACGCACTGCCCGCGCTTGTTTGGTGTCGGTGTGCAGTGGCCTGCCGCGCGTCAGCGCGCCGTGCACGACGGAGACGGCGGCGGAGAAGGTCACACTGGTCACGGTCGTGAGCGCGGCGAGGAAGGCGGCACACGCCACGACGGTGATGAGCGCGATGCGCGCTGCGGAGCCGTCGGGAAGGAGGTCCGCGGCCACCAGGATCGGGGACGACTGCCCAGTGGCGTCGACCGCGCCGATGCCCGTGCTGCCCACCACGGCCGCCGCCGCGAAACCCGTCCCGATCAGCAGGAAGACGAACACACCGCTCAGTCCCGCGGCGATACTCAAGGAGCGTCGCGCCGAGCGCCCGGTGCGGGACGCGCCGACGCGCAGGATCATCTGAGGCACCACGGCCACACCGGTGATTTGGACGATGTGGATGCCGAACCGTTCGACCCCCCCGAACCTCGTCGTGTACGCCCAGAGCCCGGGGCGGAAGTATCGGTCCGGCGCCACGCTCCTGTCCGCCGCCGCCGAGAGGAGATTTCCGGGATTCCACCCGAATTTCCCGAGGGCCAGCAGCGTGATCACCGCGAGCGTCACCAGGGTGACGGGTACCTTGACGACCTGGATGACACTGGTGCCGTGCAGATCGGCCACCGCGGCGAAGCACGCGACGAGGCAGCCCAGCATCAGCATGCACACCACCTGGGCCTCTGCGCTCGACAGGCCCATCAGAAGAGCCACGCTGATGCCGGCGGCGCGCAGTTGGATCAGGAGCAGGGGAACTGCGATGACCAGCGTCACCACGGTTCCGGCGATGTGGGGCGCCGCCCCTGGTGCACGCAGGGAGAAGAGGCCACCGAGCGTGTAACAGCCGCTGTTGCGTATCTTTTGCGCAAGAAGCAGCATGACTCCCACGGCCAGCAGGCCGTCGACGGCGAAGGCGAACCCGTCGTAGCCCAACAGGGCGATGAGTCCGGGGATCGTCAGCAGGGTGGTGACCGAGATCTGCTCGCCCGCCATGGCGATCCCGTTGAAGACGGGGGACAGGGATCGGTCGGTGACGTAGAGCCTTTCCGGGTCGTCCGCCTGCCCTGCGGAGAGCATGAAGAGCCACAGCATGGACGCTCCGATGAAAACCAGGAAGGCGATGATCACGGCGCCTCTGGCGTCGGAACCGATCGGGTTGAGTACGCCCGAGCTCACGATGTGCAGGTGCACCGTTTCACCGCCAGGACTGGTTGACGGGAGAAGCGCCCGACATCCCGGCCTGAGGCATGCCGGAAGCCAGGGACTGCTCGATGGGATCGCACAGACGCTCGGACCGGGTCTCGTGCCGCCACGCGGTGGCGACGAAGAGGCCGCATTGCAGGATGCTCCATGCCACGCCCAGGGTGAGACGTCCGTACAGGTGCACTGCGGGCATGTGCGTGAAGTTGAACAGCCCGATGGTGACGGCGAGGGGAACGGCGTTGACGACAAGGAATGCGCGCTGGGCACGGTGCATGGCTTCGCGGAGGTCTTCACTGCGTTGCAGCTGCAGGTCGTCGCGCGAGAGGTGCTGCGTCGGTGGGCGATCGGGTGGAGTCGGGGTGAGGCGAGGTGCACGGAAACCTCCGGCCGGTGAGGGTGGCTTACTGCGCCGCGTGCGTTGGTTCGGCACAGGGATCGAGGATCTGGGCGGCGGCGCCATGGGCGATGTGTGTGGTCGACGTGTGTGTGCTGCGCCGAGGTACGGCATGCGGCAGGCTGTCGTAGGGGAGCCGCTCGCGTCTGCCGATATCCGAGGCATCGTGTGCTACTTCGGGTGTCAGGCGAGCAAATCGGATAAAGGGTTGGCACAGGCCGCCAAGCCCGAACAGGCCGTCGCAACAGGGCGCGCCATCCGTATTCACCTCGACATCGATCTCACTGTCGCCGCAACCCTGTCAGGCCAACGGACCCTGGGGCTGGGTCCGATGACACAAAGTCAGGCTCCCAAGATGTGCTGGTGTCACAGAGGGTCGCGGTCCGTTCACGACACGGAGTAGTTGTCAAGAGCAGCGGATCGAGTGACCCGAGAGCAGGCAGCGGCGGCCTCCGGACGCTCGACAGGAGCGGAAGTTTCCCGTCTTGTCGGACAATCGATCGCTGTGCCGTGAGGGAGTGTTGGTGGCGTTGCCTGGTCCCGGCTGCGGTGAGGTAGCCGAAGGCCTTGTGTCTGCGCAGACGGTGGCGGTTACAGAAGGGCCAGTCCTCGAGTTCCTCACCCGGTCCGCCGTCCTGGGCACGCTGGGCTGCCTGGTCGGCACCTCCCCCGGCGTCCTCGCGGTCGTGGGCGTCGCGACGGCACGGGACTGGACCCCGGTCGTCCTGCCAGGCGCAGTGTTCGCCGCCCCCAATGATCGGACTGCCGGCCGGGATCCACCCGGCCTGGCGTACCGCCCGTGTCCAACCCGCCGAAGCCCTCCGCCGACAGCCACGTCAAGGAAGCCGATGCGTATCAGCCACCAGCAGCCGCCCTGACCACTGTCGCCGCACTCATACTCGGTCCGGCCGCCTGCGACGCACACGGCCGGCAGCAGCCCGATGGTGGTACGTCGTGCCGCTTCATCCTCCGGCGGCAAACCCGCCGCCTCGCGTTCGCCCGCGTACTGGGCCAGCCGGTTCGAAATACGCTGGGCAACGCTCGTGCACCTCACGGTCGAACGCCTGCCCGGCAACCGCGAGCCGAAGCCACTGTGGCCATGACACTCGGTCCCCGACGCCAACGCGCACGCCGTCGACCGCCTGGGGCGGATCTTCCACAGAAGATTCGACATCGTTCCGGCGCGGTTTCCCAGCATCCCCTGGCCCGTGAGTGCTTATGCGGGGGTCATTTTCCGTCTGTCGACGACTGTTTGACGGACCTTCATGTCACAGAACCTGAAGACCTCGAGAGCACCCCCTACTCTCCTACTGCCCGAAAGCAAAGACGACCGCCTGAGCAGTAGACAACCCCCCGCGCTGTCCCAACCGCTCCCACAGGAGGTCCACCGTGTCCTTGCTGTCCCGCCTCAAGCGCTCGCGCCGAGCGCTGCCCCTCGCCGCCCTCCCCGCCGCCCTGATCGGGGTGTGGGCCGCCGCTCCGGCTGCACAGGCCGCCGCTCTCCCCGCCCCCGACCACGTGATCGTGGTCGTGCTGGAGAACCACTCCTACGAGCAGGTCATCGGCAGCACGAGCGCCCCGTACCTCAACAACACCCTGGTGGCTGGCGGCGGCAACCTCACCCAGTCGTACGCCATCACCCACCCCAGCCAGCCGAACTACCTGGACCTGTTCTCCGGCAACAACCAGGGCGTCACCAACGACAACTGCTACACCCCGCAGTTCAGCAGCGCCGCGAACCTCGGCTCCGAGCTCATCGCCGCCGGCAAGACGTGGGGCAGCTACAACGAGGGCCTGCCCTCCCAAGGCTCCACGGTGTGCACCAACTCCGCCACCAAATACGCCCGGAAGCACAACCCGTGGTTCGCCTTCAGTAACGTCCCGCTGAACACGGCGCACACCTTCACGCAGTTCCCGACGGACTACACAACCCTGCCCAAGGTCTCGTTCGTCATCCCGAACCTGTGCAACGACATGCACGACTGCTCCATCAGCACAGGTGACACCTGGCTGCAGAACAACCTCGGCGCCTACGCCACCTGGGCCAAGACGCACAACAGCGTCCTGGCCGTCACCTTCGACGAGGACGACAGCTCGCACAGCAACCACATCGCCACCGTGTTCTACGGTGCGCACGTCGCTCCGGGCAGCACCACCGCGACCCACTACAACCACTACAACACCCTGCGCACCCTCGAGGACCTGGCCGGGCTGACCACCCATGCCGGAGCCGCGGGCAACGCCTCCGACATCACCGGCATCTGGGACTGATCCTGGGTTCCGGCTCCACCGTCTTCACACACAGCTGGCTCACAGCGGTGAACCAGCGTCAGGACCGCTGCCTCGCAAGAGCCGGCGGTTCTGGCGTACCGGGTGCGGCACTTGTACGTCGTCCCCTCGGCGTTCCCAGCGGACGCGGAGGCGGCGGAACCCGTGGAGCCAGGCGAAGGTCCGCTCGATCACCCAACGGTAGGTGCCCAGGCCGGTGCCGTGCCGGGTTCCGCGGCGGGCAATGGCCGGGACGATCCCGCGTGCGCGGACCTGGTCGCGGTAGATGTCGTGGTCGTAGCCGCGGTCGGCGAACAGTGAGTCTGGCCTGTGTCGGGGGCGTCCCGGCCGGCCGCGGACCGGTGGGACGGCGTCGAGCAGCGGCAGCAGTTGAGTGACGTCGTTTGCGGTTGCCGCCGGTGAGGAGAACCGCGAGCGGGGTGCCGTGCCCGTCGGTAGGTGATGCTTGGAGCCGGCCCGGCCCCTGTCGACCGGCGACGGTTCCGTGCGGATCCCCCTTTTAGCGCCTGACGTGCGAGGAGTCGCCCACAGAGCGGGAGCAGTCCAGCTTGGCCGCCGCGTTCAGCACGGCGAGCAGCAACTCGTGCAGCCGTTGCCGGACTTCGGCCTCGTTCCAGTCCCGCATCCGCCGCCAGCACGTCATGCCCGAGCCGAAGCGAAGCTCCCTCGGCAGGTGCTCCCACTGGATGTCCGTGTACAAGCGTTCAACCATTGCCGGGACACCTCCCGGCTCGTCGACTTCGATGCACCCGCCCCCGATCTGGACCAGTTGCGTACCCGGGTCGCGGCGGCAGGCTTGCGAGCCGAGGTCCGCTACACCGCGAGCGAGTTCGGACTACCCTATGTACAGGGCTTCATCATGGAGCCCACCGACGACGACCCGATCGCGATCTCGGTTGGATCCGGACTGCACCCGATCAAGGAGATCGCCGCGGTCAGAGCGCTTGCTGAGGCGGCTCAGTCCCGCCTGTCCTACACGCCTGGCCGGCCCGTGAGGCCGTGGGGGGGCTCACGCCTGGCACTCCGCCTCAACAGCTCCATGTCTCGCTCGTCCGGCCGCCCCTGAACTGGGAGGGAAGCGGCGGGTGACCGCGTCGTGCGGCGACTAGGGTGACTCCTCGGACACCGCGCAGGCGGTGCGGGGGCGGGGGGGAACGGCGTGGGATCCACCGAACTGCTCATCACTCTGGACCGGGCGAGCGGTGCGACGTTGCAGCAGCAGGTGTGCGATCAGGTCACCGCGCTCGTGCGCGCGGGCAAACTGCGCCCCGGCGACGCGCTGCCCGCCTCGCGTGAGCTGGCCCAGCAGCTGGGCGTCTCGCGGACGGTGATCATCCGGGCCTACGAGCTGCTGCGGGCGCAGGGAATCCTGACCGCGCGGCGTGGCTCGGGCACCCGGGTCGCGGAGCTCCCCGCCACTGGTTCGGCAGGCGCGTCCAGCGGCGGGGCGGCCGGGACCAGGGCCGTGCCGGTGATGAACCTGCCGTCCTCGGAGCCGAGCATC
>NZ_JBSGDB010000184.1:0-16416 GCF_053602155.1 Streptomyces sp. NPDC004561 | reverse complement strand
GTTGCCGGTCCCGGCGGACGATGAGCCGCGACCCACATTCACGCCGCCTCGGCTGCGAAACCCCCATCGCCCGGGGCGGAACATGCCGCTGAGTGGAGCAATCACCGGCGTGCCGGGGACCGGCGCACCAGGCTGGATTCCTTGTCAGGGTCGTGTGACAGGAGCCCGTGTGCGAAGCCCAGGTCGCAAACCGGAGGCCGGTACCGCATTGCGGACCGGGCCGTCGGCACCTCCGGCATGGCTTCGCTGGCTTCCGGTGTTCTACGTCGTGGGCATCCTGGTACTGGAACCCATCACGCCCGTCGACTGGCCGGTGAGCTTCCTCCTGGTCGCCCTGCCCCTGGTGACCGCCTTCGCGCACGAGCCCCTCGTCGTCGCGGGCGCCACGCTCTTCGCCGTCCTCTTCGAAGGGGTGCTGGCCGGCACCCCGTGCTGCGCGGGCCGGTCGGTCGGCTATCTGTGGGACCGCCACTACGTGGCAGACTACGTCGTCACCGCGCTGGTGGGGGCTCTCGGCACGATTGTCGCCACCCACCGGATGCGCCGTGAGCGGACGCTGGCCGACGTACGGTTCGTGGCCGAGATCGCGCAGCGCGTCCTTCTCCGGCCGGTGCCGCACCGGATCGGCAACCTGCTCCTGGAGAGCCTGTACCTCGCCGCCGCCGCGGAGGCGCGCATCGGCGGCGACCTGTACGAGGCCGTTCCCACCCGGTACGGCGTCCGGTTGCTCATCGGCGACGTCCGTGGCAAGGGGCTGCTCGCGGTGGAGACCGCCGCCGCGCTGCTCGGCGCGTTCCGCGAGGCCGCGCACGACGAACCCGACCTCGCCGCCCTGACCGACCGCATGGAGACGAGCATGAGCCGCAGGGCGGCACAGCTCGGCGGAGACGAGACGAGCGAACGGTTCATCACCGCCGTCTTCGCCGAGATCCCCGCCGACGGCCATGTCGTCCGCGTCGTCAACTGCGGCCATCCGCCCCCGCTGCTCATCCGCCCCGACGACGTGCTTGAGCTGGACAGCGGGCGGTCGGCTCCGCCGCTGAACCTCGGGATGCTGGTCGGGGAGCCGTACCACGTCGACAGCTACCCGTTCCGGCCCGGCGAACAACTGCTGCTGTACACCGACGGCGTCACGGAGACGCGCGACGCGGCCGGTGCCTTCTACCCCCTTGCCGAGCGCCTGCGTTCCTGGGGGTCCCTGGCGCCCCACGACCTGCTGGAGCAGCTCCACCACGACCTGCTGGAGTACAGCGGCAATCGCCAGCAGGACGACACGGCGGCGCTGGCCGTCTGTCTGCTCGCAGACGAGGCGGCCGGGGATCCCGGTCAGCGGGCCTGGCTGCCCGCGGCCGGCTGAAATCGGTCTCAGAAGGCGGTGTGAGCGAACCAGAGGTCGAGGGTCTCGGTCCGTCCCGAGACGGTGAAGGCGGCGTCCTGGTAGGAGCGGCGCCCGTAGAGCAGCAGCAGGAGATCCGCCGCCCGCCCGAGGACCGCCACCGTGGGCGCTCCGGTCTCCGCCGCGTCGCCGTCCGCCGGCGGGAGCAGGCGGAAGCCGTCGGGGTCCAGTCGCACCCGCCACTCCTCGGCGGCTCCGCCGGAGTCGGCCGACCGGAACGCGACGGTCTCGCCGGTGCCGCGCAGCTTGTCCACGGCCGGGGCGAAAACTCCCGCGTAGGGCAGGTTGACGAGGAACTCGTCGATCCCGTCGGCCGCCTGCACCGGGTCGATGTCCGCCGTCCGGCCGACGGCGTGCTCCGCGTCCACCCGGTGCACCAGCGTCTCGAAGAACATCCGGCGGGCCCAGAACCGGGTGTGCCGGTCCTCGCCCCAGGTCCACATCGCCGCCCCGGGGTCCGTGTGGCGCAGCACGGCCGCCACGCCGGGCACCCCGCGCGCCACCCAGTCGGCGTAGTCACGCACGTCGTCCGGCAGGCCGAGGTCCATGTCGCGGCTGCGCGGGGGCTCCTGCACCAGCCGGGTCAAAAGCGTGCAGAACCAGCGCTGCAGCGCCCCCACGTGCCGGGCGAGGTCGGCGAGCGTCCAGTCGGGGCAGGACGGCACCGCGCCGGCGGGGTCGGCGCCCCGGACCGCTTCGGCGAAGCGCAGGGTCTCGCGTTCGATGGCCGCACGGTAGGTGTCGTACGGCAGAGGGTGCCCCGCCCTGGGTGTCGCTGCCATCAGCTGCCGCCTTCTCTGTCCTCGGCCGGATCCGGTCTCGATCAGTGTGGGTGCTGGAGTGCGCTCCAAGGCAAATCCGCGGTGCGGCGCTGCTCGTGGGCGGCTCAGGAGATCTCCTGTTCGGCCCAGATGACCTTGCCCTCGCCGGTGTACCTGGCGCCCCAGCGGAGGGAGAGCTGGGCGACCAGGAACAGCCCCCGGCCGCCCTCGTCCGTGCTCCGGGCGTGCCTGAGCCGGGGGGCCGTACTGCTGGCGTCGGCGACCTCGCAGGTCAGACGGGTGTCGCGGAGGAGTCGTAGCCGTATGGGCGGGGCGGCGTGGCGGATCGCGTTGGTGACGAGTTCGCTCACCAGGAGTTCCGTGGTCATGGCCAGGTCCCCGAGGTCCCACTCCACCACCTGACCCGTGGCCAGGGCACGCACGTCGGCGACGGCGGCCGGGTCGGCGGGGACGTCCCAGGAGACGACACGACCGGCGCCCAGGGTGTGGGTACGGGCCAGGAGGAGAGCGATGTCGTCGGGTTGCGGCGCGGTGACGAGCTGCCGCACAGCGCATGCGCAGAGCGTGTTCAGGTCCGCCTCGGGTCGGGCGAGGACCTCCCCGAGCCGGGTCATGCCGTGCTCGACGTCGTCGCATCCCTCGATGAGGCCGTCGGTGTAGAGGCCGAACAGGCTGTCCTCGGCCAGCTCGATCTCGGTGCCCTCGAACGCCATCCCGCCCAGCCCGAGCGGAGGTCCCGCGGGGATCTCCGGGAAGTAGGCGTGTCCGTCCGGCGCGACGACCACGGGCGGCGGGTGACCGGCCCGGGCCATCGCGCACCGCCTGGTGACCGGATCGTAGACGGCGTAGAGGCAGGTGGCGCCGATGAAGGTGGCCGTGCTGCGGGCGCCCGCCCCGGCGACGGCCTCCTCGTCGCTGAGCCGGAGCACGAGGTCGTCGAGGTGGGCGAGGAGTTCGTCCGGGGGCAGCTCCATGTCGGCCAGCGTCTGGACGGCGGTGCGCAGCCGTCCCATGCTCGCCGCGGCGCTGATGCCGTGGCCCACCACGTCCCCGACGACGAGGCCCACCCGCGCCCCGGACAGGGGGATCACGTCGAACCAGTCGCCGCCGACGCCGCCCGTCGGGTCCGCGGGCTGGTAGGAGGAGGCCACCTCCAGCGCGCTGCCGCCGGTCAGCGCGGGCGGCAGCAGGCTGCGCTGCAGGGTGACGGCCGCCGTGTGCTCCCTGGTGTAGCGGCGGGCGTTGTCGACGCACACCGCCGCCCGTGCGACCAGCTCCCGGGCCAGCAGGACGTCGTCGGGCCCGAAGGAGACCGGGTTGACCGTGCGGGCGAACGTGGTGAGGCCGAGGGCGGTGTTCCGCGCCCGCATGGGCACGGCGATCAGCGAGTGCATCCCGAACTCGCGGATGCGGTCCGCCCGCAGGGGGTCCGCGGCGACCCACAGGCCCTCCGACGGGTCGAGGACCGGGATGAGCAGCGGCTCGCCCTTGATGAGCATGTCCACGTCGTGGGGTGGCGGGAGGAAGCCGACCCTGTCGCCGATCCTGAACACGGCCTCGGGGCAGCCCTGGCGCACCGAGCGCATCGCGGCACGGCGCATCGCGGGCCGGGCGGGCGCCGGTCCCGCGTCGGTCAGCCAGGTTCCGTGGCCCTCGCTGCTGAGCACGGGCTCCAGCAGGTCGACGACGACGAAGTCCGCGAAGCGCGGGACGGCGAAGTCGGCGAGCTCCTCGGCCGTCCGCATCACGTCGAGTGTCGTGCCGATGTTGGTGCCGGCCTCGTTGACCAGGGTCAGCAGCTGACGGGCGGTCCACCGCTCGGTGACGTCGAGGACCATGTAGCAGACGCCGGTGATGACGTCGTCCGCGTCCACCAGGGGGAAGAACGACGCCGAGAAGGCGTGCCGGCGGTGCGGGTCGGCCCAGCTCCACCCGGCGTACTCGTAGTCGGTCACCGGCATCCCCGTCGCGAGGACCTTGCGCATCAGCCCTTCCAGGGCCTCCGCCTGCAGCCCCGGCAGCACATCGCTCAGGTGCCGGCCCATCCGCTCCTCCCGGGGGACCCCGCCGAGCCGTTCCAGGGTGTCGTTCACCCACACGTAGCGCAGCTCGATGTCCATGACGGCCATGCCGACCGGCGAGCGGGTCAGGAAGCCGTCGAGGACGGACTGGCCGATCGCCCACTGCTGGCGCTGCTCGCGTGCCGACATCAGGAAGCACTCGTGCTCGCCGACGCGGAAGGACGGCGAGACCCGCAGCTCGGCGTCGAGGCCGTGGCCGTCCCGGTGGCGTGCGCGGATCTGCCCGCTCCAGCCGTTTCCCGCGCGGCACCGGTCCGCGATGGCCCTGACCCGGGTGGGGTCCTCGGGCATGGCCAGCAGGCGTGCGGCGGGGCCGCCGACGACCTCCGGCGCGGGGTAGCCGAGCAGTGTTTCGGCGCTGCGGGTCCAGGCGACCACGACGCCGTCTTCCGATATCACCGCCGCCGCGTCGGTGGACGCGTCGAAGAGCTGCCCCGATCCCCCTGACGTGGATGCGGCGATACCCTTTCGCGCAGGTTCCATTAATTCCACCCTTACACCACTATCGTGCGGTTAAACCGTCTGATCCGCACGAGTCCCCGGCCGCCCCGGCGCCACCGGTTGGGGCGTGCGGGGTGCCGGGGGCAGCATGGAAGGACCGGTTGCCGGCTCGCCCGCGTGGCCGGGCCCGCCGGCCGGGCGGCCGGCGGGGGGAGGTGGATCCGGGATGGCAGTGGAATCCTTCGAAACCGGCCCCGACGAGCAGCCCGCGTTGCCCCGGCCGACCGGTCTGCTGGATGTGCTCAGCGTGGCCGCGGTGGCCCTCGACACGCACGGGCGTGTCGTCTTCTGGACCCCGCAGGCCCAGGATCTCTTCGGCTACGCCGCCGAGGAGGCCCTCGGCAGGCACGCGGCGCAACTGCTCATCCACCCCGACCATTTCCAGGCCGTGGTGAGTCTGTTCACCGAGGTGCTGGAGACCGGCCGGGGCTGGGCCGGTGCGTTCCCCGTCCGGCACAAGGACGGCAGCAGCCGGCTGACGGAGTTCCGCACCATGCGGCTGCTGGACGACGTCGGGGACGTCTACGCCCTGGGCATCGCCGCCGACCACACCCTGCTGGAGCGGGTGGAGACCGACCTCGCCCTGTGCGAGCAGCTGATCAACCAGTCCCCCATCGGTCTGGCCCTGCTGGATCCGGATCTGCGGTTCCGGCTGGTCAACCCGGCGCTGGAGCGTATCGACGGCATCCCCGCCGAGGACCACGTGGGCCGCCATCTGCGCGAGACCCTGCCGTTCCCGGACGTCGACACCGTCGAGTCCGCGCTGCGTCAGGTGCTCACCACCGGTACTCCCCTGCTGGACCAGTACCACGTGGGCCGTCCCCCGGCCGATCTCGAGCACGAGCACGCCTGGTCGCTGTCCTTCTACCGCCTGGAGGATCCGGGCGGCCGGATCCTGGGCGCGGCCGCCTCGGTCGTCGACGTCACCGAGCGGCACCGCGCGGCCGGCGAGGCCGACCGGGCGCGGCGGCGGCTGGCGCTCATCGCCGAGGCGTCCGCGCGGGTGGGCACCACCCTGGACGTGGAGCAGACCGCCCGCGAGCTGGCCGAGATCGCCACGCCCGCGCTGGCCGACGTGGTCGCCGTGGACGTCCTCGACTCCGCCCTGGCCCTCCGTCATATGAGCAGACCCGGCGACGGCCCGGAGCTGTTCCGGTCGCTCGCGCTGAAGGCCGCCCATCCCACCGTGGCGCTGCGCGCCGCCGACGCGCCCGGTGACGTCGCCGCCTACGAGGGCGACCGTCTGGTCACCCTGTGCGTGCACACCGGCCGGCCGGTGCTGGTGCGCCATGTCGGAGCGCACGATCTGCCGCGCATCGCCAGGGACACCGAGGCCGGCACCCTGCTGGCCCGCGCGGGCGTCCACTCCTATCTCGCCGTGCCGTTGACCGCCCACGGCGAGGTGCTGGGCGCCCTCGATCTCAAGCGCACCCGCAATCCGGCGCCGTTCGACGAGGACGACGTCGTCCTGGCCGCCGAACTCGCCGGCCGGGCCGCCGTCGCCATCGACAACGCCCGCTGGTTCCAGAGCGTGCGCAACACCGCCCTCACCCTCCAGCGCAGCCTGCTGCCGGAGCACCCGACCCACCATCCGGGGCTGGAGGTCGCCTCCCGCTACCAGCCCGCGCAGGCCACCAGCGAGGTGGGCGGGGACTGGTACGACGTGCTTCCGCTGACGGACGACAAGACCGCCCTGGTGGTGGGTGACGTCATGGGCAACGGTATCGACGCCGCCGCCACCATGGGCCGGCTGCGCACCGCCACGTGCGCCTACGCCGATCTGGACCTCGCTCCCGGCGAGGTGCTGCAGCATTTGGACAGGGTCACCTGCGATCTGGAGCACTACATCGTCACCTGCCTGTACGGGGCGTACGACCCGGCCACCCGGCGGTGCTGCATCGCCAACGCCGGGCACATGCCGCCCGCGCTGGCGCGCCCCGGCGAGGCCCCCGTGCTCCTCGACCTTCCCCCGGGGGCACCGCTGGGCGTCGGGGGCGTGCGGTTCGGGGCCACCCCGGTCGAACTGTGCCCCGGGGACCTGCTGGTGCTGTACACCGACGGCCTGGTCGAGACGCGCCAGCACGCCATCGACGACCGCCTGAACGTGCTGCTGGGTTTCCTCGAGGAGCCCGGCCGGCCGCTGGAGGAGATCTGCGACATCCTGCTGTACGGGCTGCGCCATCCGGACGACCACGACGACGTGGCACTGCTCGTCGCACGGGCTCTGTAGACCTGCGGTGGACGACCGGGCCCTTTCGGCCCGGCCACGAGACGTGCATTGTTGTGGACATGCCGATCGCATCCGCCGCTCTGCGCCTGGCCGCGACCTGCGCGGGCCTGCTGCTCGCCGCCACCACGACCGCCCCGGCGTCCGCCGCACCGGCGCCCCTCAGCGCCCGGGCCACGGATCCGGCCGGCTGGTCCCCGCCCCTGTCGACCCAGGGCCGCTACATCGTCGACGCCCAGGGCAACCGCTTCCGGCTGAAGGGCGCCAACTGGGACGGGGCGCAGGGCTCGTGGACCGGCAACGGCAGCGCCGACGACCCCGCCAACCACCACGCCGGCCAGGACTCCCACGGCATCCCGCTCGGCCTGGACCGCACACCGCTGACCCAACTGATGTCGGATTTCCACGAGTTGGGGATCAACACCATCCGGCTGCCGTTCTCCAACGAGATGATCCACAGCACCGCCCCCGTGCCCGACGGCGCCGTGGCGGCCAACCCCGGGCTGCGGGGCAGGACACCGCTGGAGATCTTCGACTCGGTGGTCGAGGAGCTGAGCCGCAGCGGCTTCGCGGTGATCCTCAACAACCACACCAACACGTCCCGTTGGTGCTGCGGACTCGACGGCAACGAGCGGTGGAACACCCGGCAGTCCACCCAGCGGTGGGCGGACGACTGGGTGTTCATGGCCCGCCGTTACGCCTCGGTCCCGGGCGTGGTCGGCGCCGACCTCTACAACGAGGTCCGGCGTGATGTGCTGGACGACCCCAACTGGGGTCTGGGAGACGGCCACGACTGGTACGCCGCGGCCCAGCTGGCCGCCGATCGCATCCTCGCCGAGGGAAACCCGCGCCTGCTCATCGTCATCGAGGGCATCAACTGGACCGGGCTGCCCGTGGACGGGCTCCCGCACGGACGGCCGGTGCTCACTCCGGTCCGCACCCTCTCGCACACTCTGGTCGACGCCCACAAGCTGGTCTACTCGGCCCACTTCTACGGATACACCGGCCCGCACCACAGTGGCGCCACCGGCGTCGGCGAGACCCACGATCCCCGCTACCAGGACCTGACGCGCGAGCAGTTGGCCGCGGCACTGGACGACGAGGCGTTCTTCGTCGAGGAGACCGGCCGGCACTACACCGCGCCGGTCTGGGTGAGCGAGTTCGGCATCGGGGCGAACGAGACGAACGCGGCGGCCCGCACCTGGTTCGGCAATTTCACGGACTACCTCGCCGGCCATGACGTCGACTTCGCGTTCTGGCCGCTGGTGGGCTTCGAGGGCCACGACGACTGGGCGCTGCTGCACTACGACGAGGCGGGCCACCGCTCCGGCATCCTCGACTCCGCCGACTGGCGCGGTACGGCATGGCGGCACCTGATGAACACACCGGGCGCAGCCGGTCCCGTGGCCCCTGTTCCCACCTGGCGCATGCTCAGCACCGACCACGGTGACGCGGTGGAGTCCCTGCGCGTGCGGGCCACCGGAGACTGGGATCCGGGTGCGTACAAGGCCGTCTGCCCCGACGGGTCGCGGCTCGCCGGTCTCGGCCACACCGGCGGCCGGGGCCTGTGCACCGACGCCGGGGCGACGGACCTGGGCGCCGCCGCTGGGAGCCCGGCGGTCGTCACCGACGAGCGCTACGTCCCCGCGGGCGGCGACTGGGCTTCCGGGTACACCAAGTACCAGTGTCCTTCCGGGGACTTCCTCATCGGCTACAGCGAACGCGGCGCGCGGGTGTCGGCGGCCCTGTGCGCTCCGGCGCGGGGCGCGCTGTCCGGGGCCGGGCGGACCGTGTGGTTCGACCGGTCCGACAACCGCCCCGCCGGCGCGCCCGGCGGGGACTTCGCGTACGGCGACTACAAGGGGCAGTGCGCGTCGGACGAGTACGCCGCCGGGATCGCCTTCACCACCCGCATGGGCAGCAGCCCCGGACCGGCGGCCCTGCTGTGCCGCAACCTGTCCTAGGGGGTGGGCTTTGCCGTCCCGGGCCGGAGTTTTTGAGCAGGCCGTCTTGACAGTCCGGTAACGATCCAACTGACCACGCACATCGTCTGCATGGAACGTACATACGATCCGGCGCATGAACAGAGCTGTGAAGATCGGCCTCGCCGGTACGTGCACCGCGCTGCTCGTCACGGGGGGAATCGGCACCTACAACCTCGTGCACGCGCTCGCGTCCGACCGACCGGACGACAACCAGACCAAGGCGGCACGCGGTTTCGACCCGTCGGCGGTGTCGAGTGCGCCGCCCTCCGACGCCGAGGCGGTGAAGCTGACCCGGGCGTTCCTCGACCAGTGGTCCGGACAGCACCTCGACGGCGCGGCCGGGGACACCGACACGCCGGACACGGCCGCGCGGGCGTTACGGGGATACAAGGACGGCCTGCACCTGAAGAAGCTGACGTTCGGCGACGTCCGGTCCGCCGGCCCGTCGGCCGCGACATCGGGGGCCGCCAAGGTCTCCTTCACCGTCACCGCGCAGGTGGCGGGGGGCACCTGGAGCTACCCGAGTGCCGTCGCCGTGCGGAAGAGCACGAACGGCGGGGCGGCGGTGCACTGGAACAACTCGGTGCTCTACCCGGGCCTGGGCGACGACCAGTCGCTGAGCGCGGGCAGGCTTCCCGCCGGCGCGACCGAGGCGAAGGTGGTGGCGAGCGACGGGAAGACGGACCTGGCCGCGTTCCCCTCGCTGAAGGACATCGCGGCGACGATCCGGCAGCATGCCGATCCCACCGGCGGCGCGCCCGGCACCGGTGTGGCCGTCGTCGACGGCGAGGGCGCGGGCGTCAGGACGCTGAAGGTCTTCGTCAAGGGGCGTGCCCCGGTCATCAGGACGACCGTCGACCCCCGTCTGCAGGCGGTGGCGGAGACCGCGGTGAAGGACCGTCACCTGCAGGGGATGCCCGCCGGGTCGGTGGCCCTCGACTGGCGCAACGGCCATGTCCTCGCCATCGCGCACACCGGCGCGGACGGGGACATCGCCATCAACGGGATCAAGTCGCCGGGCTCGACCATGAAGATCATCACGTCCGCGGCCCTCTTCGACCGGGCGGGCCTCGACCCGGGCAGTCCCGCGCCGTGCACCGACTCGCTGATGGCCAACAGCCAGCTGTTCCACAACGACCCCGGCGTGCGGGCCGATCCGGGGTCGACGCTCGCCCGGGCGTTCGCCGTCTCATGCAACACCTCCTTCATCAAGGACGGATTCCACGACCTGGTGCACGACGGCGACGCCTCCGCGCTGCACGACGAGGCCGTGAACGTCTTCGGGATGGGGAGCTGGTCCATCGGCGGCGGGGTGGCCACCACCGACCCGAGCATTCCGGTGGACGCGCAGGGAGGCGACCAGGCGGCGCAGTTCATCGGCCAGGGCAAGGTCACGGCCACCCCGCTGTTCATGGCGTCGGTGGCGGCGACCGTGCGCAACGCCGGCTTCGAGCAGCCCGTCATCCTGCCGGGGCAGCACCAGGACGCCGCGCCCCGGCCCATCTCCGCCCGCACGGCGGGCTATCTGCAGTCGATGATGCGCGGCGTCGCCACCAGCGGCACCGCGGCTCCGCGGCTGGGCGGTCTGGCCGGGGTCGGCGCCAAGACGGGCACCGCCGAGGAGGGCGACCACACCAACGGCTGGCTGACCGCGTACAACTCCCGCATCGCGGTCGCGGCTCTGGTGGAGGGCGGCAGCTCCGGCGTGGACTCCGCGGGGTACGTCGTACGGCAGTTGCTCACCGGAAGCTGAGGGACGGACACCGGTCCGGCGGCTGCCGCCGGACCGGTGTCCTGGTGGCCCGTGGGTTCAGGTGACCGGGAACTTCTGGGCGGCCGAGCCGTTGCAGTCCCAGATCTGCAACCGGGTGCCGTTGGCCGTCGCGCCACTGGGCGAGTCCAGACACCGCCCCGACTGCGGATTCAGCAGCGAACCGTCACTCTGCTGCACCCACTTCTGCCCACCGACACCGTTGCAGTCCCACAACTCCACCTTCGTACCGTTCGCCGTCCCGTTGCCGTTGATGTCCAGACACCGGCCGAGCGTGCCGAGAGAACCGTCGGCGCGGTGGGTCCAGTGCTGGTCCTCGGCGTAGGACTGGCAGTCCCACAGCTGCACGGCCGCACCGTTGGTGCCGGTGTCGTCCGCCGCCACGTCGACGCACTTGCCGCCCGGACCGGCGATCGGGGCGCCGCCGTTCACGGAGAACTTCTGGGCGGCCGACCCGTTGCAGTCCCAGATCTGCAACCGGGTGCCGTTGGCCGTCGCACCACTGGGCGAGTCCAGACACCGCCCCGACTGCGGATTCAGCAGCGAACCGTCACTCTGCTGCACCCACTTCTGCCCACCGACACCGTTGCAGTCCCACAACTCCACCTTCGTACCGTTCGCCGTCCCGTTGCCGTTGATGTCCAGACACCGGCCGAGCGTGCCGAGAGAACCGTCGGCGCGGTGGGTCCAGTGCTGGTCCTCGGCGTAGGACTGGCAGTCCCACAGCTGCACGGCCGCACCGTTGGTGCCGGTGTCGTCCGCCGCCACGTCGACGCACTTGCCGCCGGGGCCGGTGACCGTTCCCTGGGGGCCGTTGGGCACGTCCGTCTCGCCGGAGTAGCCGACGGAGACGACGTTCGCCTGGACGGCGTTCTCGGCGGCGTCGGTCGGGTAGCCGGAGACCATCACGCCTTCGAGGAACGTGCCCATGTTCCAGTTGCTGTTGTCGCCGCCCGTACCGAGGATGATGCCGCCCTCCTGGTGCATGGGCTGGTAGCCCCCGCGCGTGGGCAGCGCGCCGTCCCACCAGGTGCTCAGGCCACCGGACTGCGCGTCGCCGCCCTTGAGCGCGTACCGCGTCTGCCCGTTGTTCTTCAGCACCGCCGTGACGAACGTGCTGCTGTTGCCGCGGTTGGCGGTGTTGGAGCCGTTGTCGCCCTGGAACATGCCGTTCTCCATGTCCGCCTCGATCCAGGGCCCGGATCCGGTGCAGGGCGCGAAGTAGCACGTGGTGGCGATGCTCACGGCGTCCATGTGCCCGTTGCCGGTGTCGGCGGGCGTGCTCTCGGCGTTGCCGTAGTCGAAGCAGCACGCGGAGCCGACATGGGTGCCGCTTGCCACCATGTAGGCGCCCTCCGGCTGCCCGTTCACGGCGACGCCGGAGGCGGCCCCCGTGTACCGGTAGCCGACTCCGGGTGAGATCCACACGCCGTACGCCTTGTGGCCGCCGGCGGTGACGGCGATCTCGGCGGCGTCCGCGCCTCGGTCCGCGCCCATGCCGGAGGTGCCCGCCGGGCCCGGGGTCAGATCGTTGTGACGGGACGTCTGGTCGTAGATCTTCGTGATGGTGCACGTCGTGTCGGCGCAGAAGGTGTCCTGCCGGGCGGCGTCGGCGTAACCGCCGGCCGACAGCGGTCCGATGTCGGTGCCGGCGCCGTCCGAGACGCGGGTGACCCGGTACAGCGGGCCGTCGTAGGCGGAGAAGAGCGCGCGGACGGTGCTGTGGGCGGCGACGCAGGGGGTCCCGGCCCCGCCGTAGATGTCGCACGGCAGCGCACCGGCCGCCTGCGAGGTTCCGGGCAGACCGAGCAGGGCGCCCAGGAGGAGCCCGATCACGGCCAGGGCCGAGCGCAGCCGGCCACGGCGGCGGGCGGGTGGTCCGGCGTCGGCGTCCGGGGCGGGGACGGGCAGGGCGGGTCTTCTTCCGCGCATGCTGGGCTCCTCGACGAGGGGGGTAAGTCCGGCTCAGGGCGGCCCGGTTGGAGCACTGGGGCGGCTGGTGCGGAACGTACGCACCATGGTGCTTCCCGTCAAGATTTGTGTCTTTCGGCTTTTAAAAAGCTCTGTAGCTGTGTGGAGTTGTTGATTGTCGATCTCGGCCGGATGTGCGCAGAGCTCCTTGACAGCAGGGGGCGGAGGGGTCAACGTTCCGAGAAGTACGGCCTGTTGACCGATACAACGTTGTCGAGCGTCTCGCGCAGCATCCCCCTCCAGGTTGATCAGCCTGCTTGGCGAAGGGACAGGTCACCATGGCACGTTCGAAAGGACCGGTCAGACGGCGGAGTTCCGGGACGCCCCGGACCAGGACGCCCTCGTCGTCACGTCTTCCGTCCCTGCTGGCCGTCGCCGCCCTGGTGTTGACCCTGGGAGCCGTTCCGGCCCGCGCCGCGGCGAGCGCGCCCGCGCCGGTCACCGATCCGGCCTCCCTCGTGAACCCGTTCATCGGGACCGCGAACGCGGCCAACGACTTCCCCGGCGCCGACACGCCGTTCGGCATGGTCCAGTGGAGCCCGGACACACCCCACCGGCCGTACGGCGGCGGCTACGCGTACGCCGACTCCTCCATCACCGGCTTCAGCCTGACCCACATCGCCGGACCGGGCTGCCGGGCCGCCGGTGACATCCCGGTGCTGCCGACGGTCGGGGCGCTCGACACGGGTGCCACGGCCGGCTTCTCGCACACGAACGAGGCCGCCTCCCCCGGGTCGTACACCGTGTCACTGGACAACGGTGTCAGGACGGAGCTGACCGCCACCACACGCAGCGGGATGGCCCGGTTCACGTTCCCCGCCACCAGCCGGGCGAACCTGCTCTTCAAGCTGACGGGCAGCCAGGCGGGCGACTCCGCCACCCGGTTCGACGTGGTGAGCGACCACGAGGTGAGGGGTCAGGTCACCAGCGGCAACTTCTGCGGCACGCACAACGTCTACACCGTCTACTTCGACATGGTCTTCGACCGGCCCTTCACCCACGGCGGAACGGCCGCGGCCGCCGCCACCACGCCCGCCTCGCCTCCGGCGGCCGTCTCCCCGAACACCCCCGAGGCGCCGAACAAGCCGGTGCTCCACGGCACGCTCCCCCGCGCGGGACACACCTTCACCCCGCGGGCGGCCGGCACCGACGGCTACGTCACCTTCGACACCACCGGCCGTCGGGCCGTCCAGGCCAAGGTCGGCCTGTCGTACGTGTCGGCCGCCGATGCGGTGGGCAACCGCCAGACGGAGAACCCCGGTTGGAACCTCGCCGCGGTGCGGAGTGCCGCGCGCGGCGGCTGGAACTCCCTGCTCGGCCGGGTGCGGATCGCCGGCGGCACCCACAGCGAGCAGACGGTGTTCTACACCGCCCTCTACCACGCGCTGCTGCATCCGAACGTGATCAGCGACAGCAACCGCAGCTACCCCGGCTTCGACGGCAGGACCCACACCGTCGACGCGGGTCACGGCGCCGCCTACGCCAACTACTCGGGCTGGGACGTCTACCGCTCGCAGGCCCAGCTCGAAGCGCTCGTCGATCCCCAGGCCGCCTCCGACACCGCGCAGTCGACGGTCGACGACTACCGCCAGACGGGCCGGTTCCCCAAGTGGTCCGAGAACAACGGCGAGACCTACGTCATGGTCGGCGACCCGGCGGACGAGATCATCGCCGACTACTACGCCTTCGGCGCCCGGCACTTCGACACCGCGGCCGCGCTGCGGGGCATGGTCGCGGAGGCCACCACGGCGGGCGGCAACCGGCCCGGGCTGAACCACCTGGAGCAGCTGGGCTGGCTGCCCCGGAACGCCACGTACGGCTGCTGCAACTACTACGGCCCCGTCTCCACCACGCTGGAGTACGACTCGGCCGACTTCGCGGTCTCCGCCCTCGCCGGCGCCCTCGGCGACCGCACCGACCAGCAGCGGTTCGTGAACCGGGCACAGAACTGGCAGAACCTCTTCGACTTCGGCAGCGGGTTCGTGCAGCCACGCGACGCCTCGGGCACATGGACGGCGGGTTTCTCGCCGACCTCGGGCAAGTACTTCGTCGAGGGCGACTCCTGGCAGTACACCCCCATGGTGCCGTTCAACCTGGGCGGACTGGCGGCCGCCATGGGCGGCACCACGGCCACGGCCAGGTTCCTCGACACGGACCTGTCCTCCCTGACCGGCGCCGGCGGCCACACCAACCTGGGCAACGAGCCGAGTCTCAACATCCCCTGGGAGTACGACTACATCGGCCTGCCCTACCGGACACAGCAGGTCGTCCGGCAGGTCCAGGACCAGATCTGGACCGACGGCCCGGCCGGCCTCGCGGGCAACGACGATCTGGGCGAGATGAGTTCGTGGCTGGTGTGGTCCGCCCTGGGGATGTATCCCGAGACCCCGGGGACCGCCGACCTGGCGCTGGGCAGCCCGCGCTTCCCGAGCGCGGTGATCACCCTGCCCTCCGGTCACACCCTCACCGTCGACGGCGCGGGCGCCGCGGACGATGCTCCCTACGTCGGGTCCGCCACCTGGCAGGGCACGGCGTGGGACAAGGCGTACGTCCCCGCCGGCGCCCTCATCGACGGCGGCACGCTCGCCTTCACGCTCGGCGCCTCCCCCAACCCGGCCTGGGCGTCGGGCGCCTCCGCCGCCCCGCCCTCCTACCCCGGAGCGCCCACATACACCGACGTCGGCACGTCGAGTGACTCCGCGGCCGCCTCGGCCGACTTCGACGGCGCCGGCCACAGCTACTCCGCGCAGGCGCTGGCCGCCGCGGGAGTCGCCCCGGGCGCACGGCTCACCTCCGGAGGCGTCTCGTTCACCTGGCCCGACGTGGCGCCCACCGCGGCCGACAACTACGAGGCGAACGGCCGGACGGTAGGGGTGTCCGGCTCGGGCGCGCTGTCCTTCCTGGGAGCGGCGAACAACGGGCCGTCCTCGGGTACGGCCGTGGTCACCTACACCGACGGAACGACACAGACGGTCGGTGTCCACCTCTCCGACTGGACGCTGAACGGCGGCCGCTCGACGCCCCTGTCCGACAACACCGTCGCGGTGACCACCCCCTACCGCAACCACGCCGGCACCGCACGCGACGGCGTCACGACGTACGTCTTCGCCACGAAACCGGTTCCCCTGGCCGCGGGCAGGACCGTCCGCAGCGTCCGGCTGCCGTCCGACGTCACCACCGGGGGCCTCCACGTCTTCGCCCTCGGCTTCGGCTCCGGCGCGCCCCAGGCGCCGGTGCGGAAGTGACGGCGTCGGAGAATCTGCGCAGGAGCACCACACAGACTGCACACCGCCTTTCGATCATCCCGTTAGCGTGACTGGCCGCTCGATCCTCCGTGCGAACGTGACCAGGCCGTGGCCCCGACGGGCCGACGGCGCAGTCGAACCAGGAAGACCGGAAGACGCAGATGGACTACTGCTCCGCGTGCCGACGGCACCTCAACGGCGCCCTGGTGTGCCCCGGATGCGGCGCCTACGCCCCGGACATCGCACCGCCCGGCAGCGCGGGGTACAGCGGTCCGTCCGCGGTACCGGCGGGTGCCGCACCGGCCGCCACGGGCTGGGAGTCCATGGCCGCCGACCCGTGGCCGGAGCGGTCGGCGGCCGCCGGGCCCTGAAGACCGATCCGGTGTTCCCGCCGGCGCTCTACAACGAGGCGCTTCTGCTGGAGTCGAGGGAACCCGACCGGGCCGCCGCGCTCCTG
>NZ_JBSGDB010000183.1:0-16495 GCF_053602155.1 Streptomyces sp. NPDC004561 | reverse complement strand
GGTTCCTTCCCACCAACGGTGACGGCCGCCATGTCGTCGGCGGCGTCCACGGCACCCCGGTCACCGCGACGGCGGTGACCGGCTTCCGAGCATCGGCTACCTCACCCAGAGCGCCCGCGTCGCCGAGGACCTCGGCTTCAGCGGCGCACCGCCCCCACACCGGCGCCTGGTGGGAGGACGCCTGGCTGACCACTGCCGCTCCAACAGGGGTTGCGGCGGCATCCATGCGGCCGGCAGGCAGCACCCTCGGTTCACGTAACCTCCGCCGGCGCGGCAAATCCGCGATGGCCCACGTGATGCCTGAGGCCGCCGAACGCGTCCGGTCGCGCGTGGAACCGCGACGAGCTGTGCGGACTCTCCGCTGCTGGTCGTCCGCCGACGGCGGCCGGCGCCCGCATCGGCCGGAAGCGTCGTCCCGGTGTCCGGAGGCGCACAGCCCGGCTCCTTGTACGTCGCCAGGACGCATCACAGTGCCCGCGCCGCATAGGCCCTGACGTCCGCGTCCGGGTCCGCCGTCACGGTGGTCAGGGCTGATCGGGCGTCCTCGGCGGCACGGTGCCGGCTCAGGGCCAGTACCGCGGCCTTGCGGACGTCGGCGTTGGGGTCGGCTATGGCCTTGGCGAGTGCGGGGACAGCCACGTCGGGGTCCGCGGCGGACAAGGCGGTGGCGGCGCCGGCCCGCACCTGCCAGGCCGGGTCGGACAGGGCTGACTCGGCATGTGTGGCCAGCGGGGTTGGGCAGCCCGCCGTGCCCAGGGCCTCGTAGGCGGCCCCGCGCACCAAGGCGTCGGGGTCGTCGACCAGTTCGGCAAGGGCCGAGCGGACCATCTCCGGGTCCGGACCCGGAGCCATGCCGGCCAGGGCTTTGGCGATCGTGACGCGGACCTCGCGACACGGCTCGGTGGTTGCCGCGCGGGCCACCTCTGCGGTGGCGTTGACCGACACGAGCGCTCGTACGGCCGCGATACGGACGGCGATGTCGGAGTCCGACAGCAAGGTAGCGAACAGGTCGGCGCCACCGAAGCGCAGGCCGCGCAGGACATCCAGTGCGGTGGCACGGACGACGGGATCGGCCTCGGAGAGGGCGGCGGCGAGGCCGTCGCGCAGGGCCGGTTCGGGGACCAGGGTCTCGACCAGTTCGCGCAGCGAGGCGGCCGAGGCAGCGCGGACGCCGGCGTCGGTGTCAGCGAGCGCCGCGGCCAGTGCCGGTCCAGTTCCCGGCGGCACGGTCTCTGTCAGGACGGTGACGGCCGTTCTGCGGACAGCGGGCTCCGGGTCGGTCAAGTAGGGTGCGAGGGCCGCGAGTTCGGGTTCGTCCTCCGCAAGGGCGAGGAGTTCGAGCAGGCGCGGTGTGGCCGCCGCCCCCGTGTCGGTATCGGGGCGGGCGGTTGTACCGGTCACGGTGGGCTCCTGCCGCATCGTCACCCGGGCCACCTCCTGGGACCCTGCGGTCGCAACCGGCTCCGGGTGGACCTCGCCGAGGCGCCGGGAGGGGCCGCCGGCCGGGGCGAAACCGTCGACCGGAACCAGGTAGGGCTCCACGGGACGAGCCGTGAACTCCATCGCATCGGAAGGGGACTTACGCAGATCGAGGTGGTGGAACCAGGACGCGTCGTCACGGTGAGGGTGGTCGAGGCGGTCGTGGTAGAGGCCCCAGCGGGATTCCGTGCGGGCCAGGGAGGCTCGCGCGGCCATCTCCGCGCAGTCGCGGATGAACGTGACCTCCGCGCAGCGCATCAGCTCGTGCGGGGTGCGCGCGCCCATCGCGGCGATGTCGGCGCGCATCCGCTCGAACGCCTCCAGGGCGAGCGACAGCCTTGCGCCGGACTTCGGCGGAGCCACGTAGTCGTTCACGAAGCGGCGCAGCTTGTACTCGACCTGGGGCTGCGGCGGGCCGTCGGGGTTGCGCAGCGGGCGGTAGATCAGCTCGTGCGCCTCGCGCAGTTGTCCGGAGGGAAGTTCCCCTTCGTACGGCGTGTACTGTGCGGCGTCCGCGCCCGCCAGGTCGCCGAAGACGAACGCGCCGATCATGTAGTTGTGCGGGACGCAGGCCAGGTCGCCGGCCGCGTACAGGCGGGGGACGGTCGTGCGGGCGTGGCCGTCGACCCGTACCCCCGAGGCCGAGTGGCCGCCGCACAGGCCGATCTCCGAGATGTGCATCTCGACGTCGTGGGTGCGGTAGTCGTGGCCGCGGCCCGCGTGGAAGGTGCCGCGGGTCGGGCGCTCGGTGGAGTGCAGGATCGACTCCAGGGCCGTGACCGACTCCTCCGGGAGATGGCTCAGCTTCAGGTAGACAGGGCCCCGATCGCTCGCCACCTCCGCCGCGAACTCCGCCATCATCTGACCCGACCAGTAGTCGGAGTCGACGAAGCGTTCCCCGTGCCGGTTGACCTGGTAGCCGCCGAAAGGATTGGCGACGTAGGCGCAGGCCGGCCCGTTGTAATCCTTGATCAGCGGGTTGATCTGGAAGCACTCGATGCCGGTCAGTTCGGCACCGGCGTGGTAGGCCATCGCATAGCCGTCACCCGCGTTGGTCGGGTTCTCGTACGTGCCGTACAGATAGCCGGACGCGGGCAGGCCGAGCCGTCCGCAGGCGCCGGTCGCCAGGATCACCGCGCCGGCGCGGACGACGACGAACGCGCCGGTGCGCGTGTGGAAGCCGACGGCCCCCACGGCCCGCCCGTCGTCGGGAGCCGTCAGCACGCGCACCGGCATCACCCGGTTCTCGATCCGGATCCGCTCGCGCATCTCGCGCCGCCGCAGCTGCCGGTACAGGACCTTCTTCACGTCCTTGCCCTCGGGCATGGGCAGCACGTACGAGCCGGAGCGGTGGACCTGGCGGACCGCGTATTCGCCGTGCTCGTCCTTCTCGAACTTCACCCCGTACGACTCCAGTCGCCGCACCATGGCGAAGCCGCGGGTGGCGGTCTGGCGGACGGTGGTCTGGTCGACGATGCCGTCGTTGGCGCGGGTGATCTCGGCGACGTAGTCGTCGGGTTCGGCACGGCCGGGGATGACCGCGTTGTTGACGCCGTCCATGCCCATGGCGAGCGCGCCGGAGTGGCGGACGTGAGCTTTCTCCAGCAGCAGGACGTCCGCACCGTGCTCGGCGGCGGTCAGCGCCGCCATAGTGCCGGCCGTGCCGCCGCCGATGACGAGGACGTCGCAGGTAAGCTCCTCGGCGTCGGTGAGGGCCGGGGTTTCCAGGGTTTCCACCAGGGTGCCTTTCAAGAACCGAGGGACGTGAGGATGTCGCGCCGCAGGGCGACGCGCGCCGGATCGTCGTGGGCGGCGCGCTCGCGCGGGCGCGGTACGTCCCGTAAGGCTGCGAGCCGGCCCGCGCCCAGCACGGCCACGCGGTCGCCGAGGAACAGGGCCTCGTCCACGTCGTGGGTGACGAAGACGACGGTCGCACCCGTGCCGTGCAGCACCTCCACCAGCAGGTCCTGCATTCCGGACCGGGTCTGGGCGTCCAGAGCACCGAACGGTTCGTCCATCAGAACGGTGCGCGGGCGTCCGGCGAGGGCACGGGCCAACTGCGCGCGCTGACGCTGCCCGCCGGAGACGTGGTGGGGCAACTGGCGGGCGTGCTCGGCGAGGCCGACCCGGGCCAACCACGCCTCGGCCTGCCTGCGGCGTTCGGCGCGCGGCTGGCCGCGGATGGCCAACGGGAGTTCGACGTTGGCGCGCAGGGTACGCCAGGGCAGGAGGGCATCCTCCTGGAAGACCAGGGCTCGCTCGGCGGACGGGCTGGTCAGCGGGTGTTCGTCCGCGGTGAGCTGTCCGGCGAGCGGGGGCAGGAGGCCGGCCAGGGTGCTCAGGAGGGTCGACTTGCCACAGCCGGAGGGGCCGACGACGGTGAGGATCTCGCCGGGCGCGATGTCCAGATCGACCCCGGCCAGGGCGAGGGAGCCGGGACGGCCGAGATCGGCGGCGCGGAGGGCGAGCCGTGCGCCGCCCACGGGCGCGGTCCTCCTCGTATCGGCGGCACCGACCGTGGCCGTCGCCGTCTCAGACGAGGTGCTCATCGCGCGTCTCCTCGGCCTCGGATGCGGTGGATGAGGTGCGTACGGCTGAGGGCTCCGGCCGTGGACCCGTTGCCCTGGGAAACCCGGGGCCGGGCGCCGGGAGCGTACGACGTGCGCGGCAGCCAGCGGGTCAGGCGGCGGCCGAGCAGTTCGACTGCGGTGGAGGTGAGCCAGCCGAGCACGCCGATCGTGACCATCCCGACGAACACGCCGGGGTAGTCGAGCACCGTGTAGTCCTGCCAGGTGCGGTAGCCGACCCCGTACTGACCGGAGATCATCTCGGCGGAGATCAGACAGATCCACGCCACGCCGATGCCCACCGAAAGGCCGCCGAAGATGCCGGGCAGCGCGCCCGGCAGGACGACCGAGCGGAGGATCCGCCACCGGCCGCCGCCCATGGTGCGCACCGCCTCCTCCCACACGGGGGTCAGCGCGCGGACCGCGTGCCGGGTGGAGACCAGGACCGGGAAGAACGCGGCGGCGGAGGTGATGAAAACGATGCCCTGCTCGTCGGAAGGCAGGAGGAGGATCGCCACAGGGACCAGGGCGATCGCCGGGATGGGGCGGACCACCTCCAGCAGCGGGCCCAGCAGGTCCTCGGCGAGACGGGAGCGGGTCACCAGCACACCCCCGGCTACGCCCAGCACGGCGGCGAGCAGGAAACCGGTGAGAATCCGGGTGACGCTGTCGGTGAGGTCCGTCCAGTAGTCGGGTCCCGACAAACGGTCAGCGAAAGCGCGGACGACGTCGGTGACCGTCGGGAACTGCGAGAAGCGCAGCCAGAGGTCGACATGCAGCGTAGTCAGCAGCTGCCACACGCCGAGGGCGACGGCCAGGGACAGCCCGCGCAGCGCGTACCGGGTCATGACGCCCGCTCCAGCGCCTCGGCATACGTGATGACGCGTGCGCCGACGTGACCGTCGACGTACGCCTGTGCGGTCGCCGGGGCGACGAAGGGCAGCAGCTTGGCGCCGTCGGCCACCCAGACCGCCCTGTCGGCGAACCACAGGGTGCCGGTGGTGGCGTCGGGCACGTAGGCGGCGCGGATGCCGTCGGCGTGCTTCGCCACATAGGCCAGCAGGTCGGCGGGCGACGTGTAGGTGCGAGTCGTCCGGGCGCCCTTCGGCCATACCTCGCTCACGGCGGGCGGGGGCGTTGCGGCGAGCCGCCTCGCGTACCCGGCCTCGCCGAGTGCTTTCTTCGCGTACTGGTCGTCGACGAAGGAGTCCACGTCCACGTCGCCGGTCAGCTTGGCGGACTTCAGGATCGACACGTCCTGCTTCAGGGCGGAGACGAGCTGAGGCCTGAGGGCCGGGTCGAAGGTGGAGATGCCCTGGGCGCCGTTGTAAAGGTAGACGACCTCGGCGGGCAGTCCCGTGGCCTGCGCGACCTTCTCGGCGGCGGTGACGGGATGTTCGTTCAGGTAGTCGGTGGCTTGCGCCTGGGCCTTCAGGAACGCCTTCAGCACGGCCGGGCGTGTCTTCGCGAAGTCTTCGCGGGCGGTGACACCGTGGAACGTGGGCAGGTTCAGCTGCGCTCCGTCGTACAGCGCCTTCGCCCTGCCCTGGAAGGCGAGCAGGCCGGGCCAGGCGACGAACTGGGACAGCGCGTCCGTGCGGCCCGCCGTCAGGGCCGAAGCACCCACCGCCGGTTGCTGGTTGAGCTTCTCGATGCCCTTGCCGGGGTCGATGCCGGCGCGCTGCAGGGCCCGTACGAGCGTGCCGTCGGCGGCGGAGCCGACGCTGGTGGACACCCTCTTGCCCGCCAGGTCCCGCAGGGAGGCGAGCTTGGAATCCGGCGCGGTGACGATGGTGTTGAGGCCGCCGCGCAGGTTGTATCCGGTGACGGAGACGAGGTGGGTGGGGCGGCCGAGCTGCTTGCCGCGGGCGGCGTTGATCAGGAGCGGGAAATCGCCCATCGAGCCGATATCGATCTTCCCGGCGGTCATCTGGGCGGTGATGGGGGCACCCGTCGCATAGTCCTGCCAGGCGACCTTGTAGGTGTGACCGTCATGGAGGGAGTCGAGCTCCCGCTCGAAGTAGCCGAGGGAGCGCAGCAGGGTCCCGGCGGTGACCGTGTTGATGGTCTTGGACTGGTAGCCGACGGTGACGTTGACCGTGGAGCGGCTGCCGGCCTCGGCGTCACCGCCGCAGGCGCCGAGCGGGAGCAGCAGGACCACTGCGGATATCGCGACTGCGGTGCGTTTCATGGTTGTTCGGGCCTCTCAACGGAGCAGATAGGGCATGTCGACCGTGACGGCTCCGGTGGGACAGCGGGCCGCGCACGGACCGCAGTACCAGCACTCGTCGACGTGCATGTACGCCTTGCCGCTGCCGGCGTCGATGGCGAGGGAGTCCAGCGGGCACATGTCCACGCAGAGCGTGCAGCCGTCGATGCACTTCGACTCGTCGATGGTCACGGGCACGTCGGCCCGCTGGGGCGCCAAAGGCATGGCTGTCTCCAGGAAGGTTGTCTCTGAAGGTTGTCTCTTCGGGGGCGTCAGACGGAGCGGTGCAGCAAGCCGCTCATCGCGATGCGGTCGCCACGGAAGCGGATGAACTCGAGGTCGACGGGCCGGCCGTCGGCAAGATGCGTGAGACGTTCCAGCATCAGGACAGCCGCGCCCTGCGGGGCCTGCAGCACGGCGGCGGAGTGGGCGTCCGCGTTGACCGCCTCCAGAGTGATCTCGGCGTGGCCGAGAGGCAGACCGCAGGTCGCCTCCAGCAGGCGGAAGACGTCGGTGTTCTCCAGGTCCGCGGCGAGGAGCGCAGTGCCGATGTCGAGGGGGATGTAGGTGAGGTCGAGGGACAGAGGGAGGCCGTTCAGACGTCGCAGGCGCTCGATGTAGAGGACGTCGGAGTCCGACGGCACGTGGAGTCGTTCGGCGACGGGGGCGGGGGCCGGGACGGGCCCCATCGTGCGGACCTCGTTGGTGACCCGGCCGTGTTCGCGGAGGGTTTCCGCAAGGCCCAGCAGGCGGTCGAGGCCGTGGGGGTACTTCCGGGCCACGACCAGGGTGCCGACTCCGGGGTGGCGTTCGACGAGGCCCTCGGTGCGCAGCAGGCCGAGGGCCTGGCGGACGGTGTTGCGGGAGGCGCGGTAGTCGGTGGCGAGGTTCGACTCGTGGGGGAGCGCGCCGTTGGGGAAGGAGCCGGTGAGGAGCTGGCGGCGGAGCAGGTCGGCGAGTTGCCTGGCCCTGTCGGCGCGCAGCCTGCGCCGGCTGCGGTGGGCGGCGACCGTGGTCGCGGCGCCTTGGCCGGCGTGGTCTCGGATGCGGTCGGTGGGCGGCATGGCTCGAACCATAGCTATCCGATAGGAATAGTGGTGTTGCTGGATTGTTGCGCCACCTGACGCCCTGCCGGATGCGTCGCTGAACTGGGTATTCGTCAGACGGATGGGGGCATCTGCCAGTCTCTGCCGGTGCCGGCGGCGAAGCGCCCTCGGGAAGTCGCGTCATCCTCTCATCATGTGAGACGTCGGGTGCGACGCGAGAAGGCCCTCTTGACGGGGCGCCAAGGCCGCCTGACACTCCAGTACAGATTCCCCAGTGGATGGGTAGGAAATGATGGAGCGTCTGGAGTCGTCTGCCGACCGCTTGGTGTGTGCGGGCCGGCCGTCTCTCCTCCTGACCTCCCGCCGCCACATCGATCTCCTGCGCGTCTGCCGCGCGGCGAACGCTCCTCGCTGAACCGGCGGTGCCCACCGGCACCCGTCCCGACGCATACGGGTACACCTCAACGCCCCCGCGCGCCCACCCCCCGGTGCTGCCCGCCGCACCTCTGAGAACCAGAAGCCGGACCCAGGGAGACACATGCCCGCCGCACCCTCGACCACCGTGCCGTCCCGTCCCTCGGTGCCGTCGTTCCGGGGCAGGATCGGCCGTGACGCGAGCAGTGGCTACCACGCTGTGCCGCGCCGTTACCGCCTCCACCTCTCGCTGTCCTGCCCCCACTGTCTGCGGATCGCCATCACCCACAGCCTGCTCGGCCTGGAAGAGGCCCTCCCCGTGGCGCTGCTGCCAGCCGTGCCCGACGGAACCTCCCCGTGGCGCTGCTGCCAGCCGTGCCCGACGGACCCGACGGTGAACACTCCGCTCTGCGCCCGTCGTACGAGACCAGTTCGCACCGGTACTCCGGCCCCACCGCGGCACCGGTGCTGAGCGACGACTGGACGGGGCGGATCGTCAGCACGCACACCCCTGACATCCTGCACGACCTGGCCCGGTACTTCGGCTGTGACCACCCCGACCGGCCCACGCTGTACCCGCCCGGCGCCGGGGCGGAGATCGAGGCCGTCGAGCACCTCTGCGAGTACCGCATCAACGCCGCCGCACAGCACGCCGGACAGGCCGACACCGATGCCGGGGTGCGTCAGACCGCCCTGACATCCCTGCTCCGCGCCCTGGGTTCACTGGAGGGGCGGCTCGCCTTTCAGGACTTCATCCTGGGCGACGAAATGACGGCCGCCGACGTGCAGTTGTGGGTGACCCTGGTGCAGCTCGACACCGTGCACCGACTGCACCTGGACGCCGCCGCGGTGCACCGCATCGCCGAGCATCCACACCTGTGGGCCTACGCACGACGACTCGCCGCCCACCCCGCCTTCGGCCGACACCTCGACCTGAACGGCATCACCCGCAGGCACCATGCCCACTGCCGAGGACTGGAGGCCGCAGGGGCGGCCGTGCAGATCCTGGACTGGCCGGTGCACATCGCGGACGGTGCCGCCGCTCAGCCCTGCCAGGAGCCTCTGGACGGTTTCATGGAACCGCAACACGCTCTCCACCTTCCTCCGTCCGGCACCGCCTAACCTGCGACGACATGGGGCCTGCCATGCCGGAGCGCGGCGAGTCCCGATCCGAGCAGAACAAACAGCTGGAAGAGCGGAGGTGACGGTGTTGTCTCCCGTTTCCCGCGTGCTCGTCCCGGCTGCCGGGGTTCTCGTCGCGCGGCTGCGTCCGCTTGTACTCCCGGCCTCACACCGATCTGCAACGGGTGGCCGGCGCCCTCTGTCGTTCCTGACCTGTTCCGGTCGACCAGGAAGGCACCCTTCTCGTGTCCGCACATCCCCCTCTTCACCTTGCCGTGGCGCTGGACGGCACCGGCTGGCACCCGGCCGCATGGCGTGAGCCGGGCGCCCGGCCCCACGACCTGTTCACTGCCGGTTACTGGGCCGATCTCGTGACCGAGGCCGAACGCGGCCTGCTCGACTTCGTGACGTTCGAGGACCCGCTCGGCCCGCAGTCCTCGCACCTCACGGAGCCGGACGGGCGCACCGACCAGGTGCGGGGCCGGTTGGACGCCGTGCTGGTCGCCGCGCGGGTCGCCCCGCTGACCCGGCACATCGGTCTGGTGCCGACCGTGGTCGCCACCCACACCGAGCCGTTGCACATCTCGAAGGCGATCGCCACCCTGGACTACGTCCGCACCGGTCGCGCGGGCCTGCGCGTCCAGGTGACGGCACGGCAGCACGAGGCCGCGCACTTCGGCCGCCGTACCTTGCCGCCTCTCCGCGCCGAGGACCGGGACACCCCGGCCGGCCGGAACCTGATCGCCGAACTCTTCGAGGAGGCCGCCGACTACATCGAGGTGATGCGCCGTCTGTGGGACAGCTGGGAGGACGACGCGGAGATCCGCGATGTCGCCACCGGGCGCTTCATCGACCGTGACAAGCTGCACTACATCGGCTTCGAGGGCGGGCACTTCAACGTCAGAGGGCCCTCGATCACCCCTCGGCCCCCGCAGGGCCAGCCCGTCGTCAGCGCGCTCGCGCACCAGAGCGTGCCGTACCAACTGGTGGGCCGTTCGGCCGACATCGGTTACGTCACCCCGCACGACAGCGACCAGGCCCGCACCGTCGTCGCCGGGATCCGTGCCGCCCGCGCCGCCGCGGGGCGGGCGGAGGAGCCACTGCACATCTTCGGTGACCTGGAGGTGTTCCTGGACGACGATCCCGCGGCGGCAGAGGACCGCAAGGCTCGCCTGGACGGCCTCGCGGGTCATGCCTACGCCAGCGACGCCGAGGTGTTCACGGGTACGCCCGGACAACTGGCGGACATGCTGCTGGAGTGGCGCCGGGCCGGCCTGAGCGGCTTCCGGCTGCGCCCCGGAGTGATCGGCCACGACCTGGAGCAGATCACACGGGGCCTCGTGCCCGAACTCCAACTCCGAGGCGCTTTCCGCCGCGCCTACGAGGCGGACACCCTACGCGGGCTGCTCGGGCTCACCCGTCCCGCCAACCGCTACGCCGCCGTCTGAGGGGGAGGGGTACTACCATGAGCAAGCCGATCACCGGCACGCCGGCCACGAGCAAGGCGACTTCGGGCAGGCCCCTGAAGCAGATCCATCTCGCGGCCCATTTCCCCGGCGTCAACAACACCACCGTGTGGAGTGACCCGCGGGCGGGCAGTCATATCGAGTTCAGCTCGTTCGCGCACTTCGCACGGACCGCCGAACGAGCCAAGTTCGACTTCCTGTTCCTCGCCGAGGGACTGCGGCTGCGCGAACAGGGCGGCCAGATCTACAACCTGGACGTGGTGGGACGGCCCGACACCTTCACCGTCCTGTCCGCGCTCGCCGCCGTCACCGAACGGCTCGGCCTGACCGGCACCATCAACTCCACCTTCAACGAGCCGTACGAGGTGGCCCGCCAGTTCGCCAGCCTGGACCACCTGTCGGGCGGACGCGCCGCCTGGAACGTGGTCACCTCGTGGGACGCCTTCACCGGCGAGAACTTTCGGCGCGGCGGCTTCCTCCCCCAGGATCAGCGCTATTCCAGGGCCAAGGAGTTCCTGGCCACCGCCACCGAGTTGTTCGATTCCTGGCACGGCGACGAAGTCGTCGCTGATCAGCAGTCCGGCATCTTCCTCAAGGACGCGCAGGCCGGAGCCTTCGTCCATCAAGGACAGCACTTCGACATCGCCGGCCAGTTCAACGTCCCGCGCAGCCCGCAGGGCCGCCCGGTGATCTTCCAGGCAGGCGACTCCGACGAGGGCCGCGAGTTCGCCGCCGCCGGCGCCGAGGCCATCTTCAGCCGTCACAGCACCCTGGAGGCGGGCCGGGCATTCTACACCGACGTCAAGGGACGCCTGGGCCGCCACGGCCGAACCCACGACCAAATGCTGATCCTCCCCGCGGCGACCTTCGTATTGGGCGACATTGACGCCGATGCGCAGGAGCTGGCGCATGAGTTACGACGCCGGCAGGTCAGCGGCCAGATGGCCATCAAGTACCTGGAACATGTCTGGAACCGGGACCTGTCCGCCTACGACCCGGACGGCCCGCTCCCCGACATCGACCCGGCCCCCGGCGAGAACACCATCGCCCGCGGCCGGGCCAGCGTCCGGATGTTCCGCGACCCGCTCGCCGTCGCCCGGCAGTGGCGCGAGCGCGCCGCCGCGGAGAACCTGTCGATCCGCGAGCTGGTCATCGAGACCACCGGCCGCCAGTCGTTTATCGGCTCCCCGGCCACCGTCGCCGAGACGATCAACGCCTTCGTCCAGGCGGACGCCGCCGACGGCTTCATCCTGGTGCCGCACATCACCCCAGGCGGCCTGGACGAGTTCGCCGAGACCGTCGTTCCGCTGCTCCAGGAACGCGGCGTGTTCCGCCACGACTACACGGGCACCACGCTCAGCGACCACCTCGGCCTGGCACACCCCGACGCCCGCGCGGAGGCGGAGACCCGACGGGCGGCGTCGTGAAGTTCCTGGCCATCACTCTCATCGTGCACGCCCCGGATCCGGTGACCGGCGTCAAGAAGTCCACCAACGAGCGCTTCCGCGAGGTGATCGACAACGCGCTGCTGGCCGAGGAGCTCGGATTCGACGGCTTCGGCGTGGGCGAACGCCACGAGCGGCCCTTCATCTCCTCCTCGCCACCGGTCGTACTCAGTCACATCGCCGCGCTGACCTCCCGGATCCGGCTGTTCACCGCCGTCACCACCCTCAGCCTGCTCGACCCGGTACGCGCGTACGAGGACTACGCCACCCTGGACCACCTGTCCGCGGGCCGTCTCGACCTGATCATCGGCAAGGGCAACGGCGCCGCCCAGCGCGAGTTGTTCCACGTCACGCCCGAGGACCAGTGGGACAGCAACGCCGAGAGCTACGAGCTGTTCCGCCGGATCTGGCGGCAGGACAAGGTGAGCGCCTCCCCGCGCTTCCGCCCCGAGCTGACGGACGCCCAGGTCTGGCCCAGACCGCTCCAGCAAGCCATCCGGGTCTGGCACGGCAGCGCGACCAGCCGGGAATCGGTCGACCTCGCCGCCCGCTACGGAGATCCGCTCTCCTCGGCCAACGTCACCCACCCGATCGAGCCGTACGCCGAACTGATCCGCCACTACCGGGAGCGCTGGGAGCACTACGGCCACGATCCGGCTCAGGCCGTCGCCGGAGCAGGGACGGCCGGCTACTACGCGGCCCGCACCTCGCAGGTAGCGATCGCCGCCCCCCGGCCGGTCTTCGAGGGCTATCTCGCGTTCCAGAAGCAGCTGGGAGTCGAGCCGGTGTTCGCCACCCTGGAGGACTTCGTCGAACGCAGCTCGGCGCTGATCGGCAGCCCGCAGCAGGTGATCGACAAGGTGCACCGCGACCACGAGCAGTTCGGACACAGCGTGCTCCATCTGCACGCCGACGCAGGCGGCCTCACCCACGCCCAGCACCGCGCCTCACTCGAACTCTTCCAGTCCGACATCGCCCCCGTTCTACGACGCGACATCCCCGACCCGCCGTTCCCCCGGACTCCGGTCACCGCCGAGCCCGAGCCCGAGCCCGAGCCCGAGCCCGAGCCCGAGCCCGAGTCCGTCTCCGCGCCCGCACCGGCACCCGCGCCCACCGACCGCTGAGGAGCACCACCCGACCATGTCCGGCATCCCTCTCGGGGTCCTCGACCTCGTCCCGATTCCGTCCGGCTCCACCGCCACAGAGGCGCTGCGCAACACCATCGACCTTGCCCAGCAGACCGAGCGGTTCGGCTACACCCGCTACTGGTTCGCCGAGCACCACCTCAACCCGGGCGTGGCCGGGACCTCACCGGCCGTCGTACTGGCGCTGACCGCCTCAGCGACCTCCACGATCAGGATCGGCGCCGGGGCCGTACAGCTCGGTCACCGCACCGCCCTGTCCACCGTCGAGGAGTTCGGACTGATCGACGCCCTGCACCCCGGGCGACTCGACCTCGGCCTCGGCCGCTCGGGCGGACGTCCCCCTGGACAGACGGCAGGGCCCCGGCCGACCACGACCCCCGTCGTCGACGGACGCGCCCCCAACGGTCTGAAGATCCCGCCACGTTTCTCCTTCGAGCACCTGATCCGTTCGCCCCGTTTCCTGCTCCAGCAGCAGCTCCTGCACCAGCCGGGCGCCGGCCCCCAGGGCTACGGCGAGCAGGTCGACGACATCCTCGCGCTCCTGAGCGGCGACTACCGCTCCCCGGACGGGGTCGAAGCACACGCCATCCCGGGCGAGGATGCCGCGGTGCAGGTATGGATCCTCGGCAGCAGCGGCGGACAGAGCGCCGACGTCGCGGGCCGGAACGGCCTGCGTTTCGCGGCCAATTACCACGTCAGCCCGGCCACCGTACTGGAAGCAGCCGAGGGCTACCGCGCCGCCTTCCAGCCGTCCGACCACCTCGACAAGCCCTACGTCAGCGTCTCCGCCGACGTCGTCGTCGCCGAGGACGACGAGACCGCCCGCGAACTGGCCACCGGCTACGGCCCGTGGGTCCGCAGCATCCGCACCGCCGAGGGCGCCATCCCCTTCCCGACCCCGAAGCAGGCCCGCGCTCACACCTGGACCGATGCGGACCGGGCCCTGGTAGCCGACCGTGTCGACACCCAGTTCGTCGGCTCCCCGGGGCACGTCGCCGACCAGCTCGAGCAACTACAGGAGGCCACCGCTGCCGATGAGCTGATCATCACCACCATCACCCACGACCACGCCGACCGGGTGCGCTCCTACCAACTCCTCGCAGAGGAGTGGCAACGCCGATGAGCAGGTCGCGGCCCGGCTCCTGATGCCGAGTGGCCGGCTCGCGACTCTCGCCGGCCCCGGCGCTCAGTCTTTGCTGCATCGTAGTGGTGCGGGTTCGGCCGGTCCGCTTGCTCGGCTTCTGGTGGATTCCCCGGCAGGCCACGAACGTGACTTTCGACCGCTCGCCGGGCTTCCTCGGACCGGCGGGCCAGGAAGCCGTTGGGGCCGCGCAGCGTCCGGACCAGGTCTTCTGCCTTGGTTCGCGCGCTGCGCGAGTGCCTCAGTGGTTCGTCGGGGCTGCCCGGTCACCGCCCTGGCCCTGGGCCGCCAGCTCTAACACCCGCCCCGGGGGCCGGGAACACACCCGGCCCCCGGCCACCCCCCACCACCCGCCAGCCCCTTCCCGGAAAGGGCCCGATCGCCCATGCCTGCACCCACCCACCTTCTGCCCGCACCGCCTGCACTGACCGAGCAGGAATGCGACCTCGCCCGCTGGGCGGACGACGGCGCCCCCCTCTACGAGCCGCGCCCGCGCCCACAGGCCGCGCAGTGGCTGCGGATCTCCGCCGCCCTGGGCGAGCGGCTACCGGAACTGGCCGGACGCGAGGACGTGATCGTCACCTGCGACCACGGCACCCGCTCCGGCGCCCCGGCCGCCTTCTACCCGTCCCTCGCCCAACTGGAGGTCGACGCAGGCCTGTTCACCCCACTCAACCCCGCCACCATCAACCCCGCACGAATGGGGGACGAACTGCGCGACCCGGCCGCCTGGGGAGCCTTCACCCACGAGGCCGCCCACGCCGCCCACAGCCACTGGAGCACACCACCCGCGCTACGCGGCACCGCCCTGGATGCGGCAGCCCAGCTCCTGGAAGAAGCCCGCGTCGAAAAGGCGCACCTGGCCCGCCGCCCCGGCGACCGGGGCTTCCTGCGGGCCGCCGTCCAGACCCTGGTCCTGCCGGACTTCACCGCCCAGACGCCCACCGACCCGTGGCAGGCCGGAGCGGCGGCGGGGCTGATCCTCGCCCGCCGGGACGCAGGCATCCTCGACCCGGACGAAACCCAGCCCCTCGACGAGGCACTGACCACCACCCTCGGCCTCGACCTGCTGAACACCCTCACGGCAATCTGGACGGCCGCCCACGCCACCGCCGACGACGACGCCCAGACGATGCTCGCGCACGCCGAGGCATGGTGCCAGGCCCTCGGAGCCACCCCGGAAGCCCCTGAACCCGCCCCCGACCCCACCGGCCGAAGGGGCGAACTCGCAGACGTGATCGGCAAGATCACCGCAGCGGTGGCGGCCAACGAAGCAGCCCAAGCATCGGCCCAGGCCCGCGCCAATGCCGCCAGTACCTCCCGCGCCCAGGCCAAGGCAGCCCACGCCGCCCACGCCCGCCAGTCCGCCGAGATCGCCAAGAAGGTCTTCACGCCCGGCGCACGACCCTTCACCGCCGAAAGCCAGCGGAGCAAGGCCCGTTACGGCTCCCCGGTGACCGGGACCCGCCCGCCCACCGCCGCAGAGAAGGCAGCGGCGGGACGGCTCGCCCGGGCGTTGCGGGCGGCGGCCTACCGGGAACGGACCGCGACCGTCACCGCCTCGGCGGTCCCGCCCGGACGGCTGAGCATGCGCGGCGCCCTGGCCCGGGACGCGCAGAGGGCGGCGGGCGCCCTCCCCACGGCACAGCCCTGGATCCGCACCCAGCGCCGCCAAGGCCCCACCCCGCCCCTGCGGGTCGGCATCGCGGTCGATGTCTCCGGCTCGATGCACGCCGCCGCAGCCCCGATCGCCTCGGCCGCCTGGATCATCGCGAAGGCCGCCGCGCTGACCGACCCCGACTCGCGATCCGCAACCATCGCCTACCGCAGGGCCCTGACCGCGATCACCGCACCCGGCCGCACCCCCACCCGGGTGACCGAGTTCGACGCCGACGGCGGCGGCCACAGCCTCGCCGAGGCCGCCGACGCCCTGACCGCAGCCCTCGACCTCACCACACCTGGCACGGGCCGCCTGCTGGTGATCGCCTCGGACGGCCACTACGGCTTCGACGAGGCCACCCGCGCAGCCGACCGCATCACCGCCCTCCACACGGCTGGATGCGCGGTCCTGTGGCTCGCCTTCGACACCGACCCCCGCCCCCTGCCCGGCGCCACCCTCCTGCAGCTCACAGACCCGGCCCAGGCCATCACCGCGATCGGCAAGGCCGCCACGACCGCCCTCGCCGCCACCAACCCCTGACCCACCGGGTGCCGCCCCGGCGGATCCGGGGCGGCACCCGCTCAACAACCACCGCTCACCCAACACGACCACGAAAGAGCCACGCACCCATGACGTCACTTGCTCAACGCGCCCACGATGCCGCCGTCTTCATGCGGCACAACACCGCCGTCAGCCCGCACGGCCGCTACCGGGGCGAAGAACACGCCCGCACCGCTGTACGGCTTGCTACTTGTCCTTCAGCTGCCGGTTCTCGTAACCGGTGCAGCTCCAGGACGCGTT
>NZ_JBSGDB010000182.1:0-16507 GCF_053602155.1 Streptomyces sp. NPDC004561 | reverse complement strand
GGAGGTCACGGTCAGGCCGTACGAGATGATCGCGCCCAGGTGGCACATGCTGGCCAGGGACACGGCGGCCGACGGATACCCTTGACAGGTGACCGACGCCCAAGACACCGCAGCAGACAGCTCCCTGCGCAGCAACGGAGGCACGCCTCCGGACGACGCCGGATCTTCTGTGATGGGGGCGCCGACACCGTTGCTCGAACCCCGTGAGGGCATTCCGCCCGTGATCACGGACGCGGCCGCCCTCGCCGAGGTGACGGCCGCATTCGCCGCCGGCTCCGGCCCCGTCGCCGTGGACGCCGAGCGCGCCTCCGGCTACCGCTACGGCCAGCGCGCCTACCTGGTGCAGCTGCGCCGTGAGGGCGCCGGCACCGCGCTGATCGACCCCGTCGCCTGCCCCGACCTGTCCGGGCTCGGCGAGGCGCTGTCCGGCGTCGAGTGGGTGCTGCACGCGGCGACCCAGGACCTGCCCTGCCTGCGCGAGATAGGCATGGTTCCCACCGGCCTGTTCGACACCGAGCTGGCCGGCCGGCTCGCCGGGTTCCCCCGGGTGGGCCTCGGCGCCATGGTCGAGGGCGTCCTCGGCTTCGTCCTGGAGAAGGGCCACTCCGCGGTCGACTGGTCCACCCGCCCGCTGCCCGAGCCGTGGCTGCGCTACGCGGCCCTGGACGTGGAGCTCCTCGTCGACCTGCGGGACGCCCTGGAGAAGGAGCTGGACCGGCAGGGCAAGCTGGAGTGGGCCCTGCAGGAGTTCGACGCGATCGCGACCGCGCCGCCGGCCGAGCCCCGCAAGGACCCCTGGCGCCGGACGTCCGGGATGCACAAGGTGCGGCGGCGCCGGCAGCTGGCCGTCGTCCGGGAGCTGTGGGAGACGCGGGACCGCGTCGCGCAGCGGCGGGACGTGTCGCCGGGCAAGGTGCTGTCGGACGCGGCCATCGTGGAGGCCGCGCTCGCGCTGCCGCTCAACGTGCACGCACTGGCCGCGCTGAACGGGTTCGGGCACCGGACCGGGCGCCGCCAGCTGGAGCAGTGGCAGGCGGCCGTGGACCGGGCCAAGGCCCTGCCCGACACCGCGCTGCCGCAGCCGGGCCAGCCGGTGACCGGTCCGCCGCCGCCCCGGGCGTGGGCCGACAAGGACCCCGCCGCCGCGGCACGGCTGTCGGCCGCGCGGGCGGGCGTGTCGGCGCTGGCCGAACAGCTCGGCATGCCCCAGGAGAACCTGGTCTCCCCGGACACCGTGCGGCGCCTGTGCTGGGAGCCGCCCGCCGTGGCCGACACCGGTTCCGTGGGGGCCGCCCTCGCCGGCTACGGCGCCCGGCCGTGGCAGGTGGACCTGGTCACGCCCGTGCTCGTCGCCGCACTGACCGGCACCGGGGCGAGCGCCTAGCGCCTGCCCGGCGACCCGCGCCACGGGAGCCCGACGGCACCCGACGAGCGCGGGCTGACCGGGATCCGGTGCCTTCGGCCGCGCAGTGGCACCTCGCCACCCGAGCGGCCGAGCACGGAGCCGGCAAACCTACGGCGACGCGACGGGCAGGCGTGCGGGAGTCGGTGCGTCCGGCCGCACGGTGGAGAAGCCTGCTGCCACCCGAGCAGCCAGATCGACGTCGACGCCACGGGCGGGCGTACGGAATCCGGTGCCTCCGGCCGCACGGCGGAAAAGCGCCCCGCCACCCGAGCGGCCCAGCACGGGGACCGGCAAACCGGCGGCGACGCCACGGGCAGGTGTGCGGCAGCCGGTGCCTCGGCGGTACGGGCGGCGGAGGAGGGCCTCGCCGCCGAGTGGCCGAGGGTGCACGCTCGGTGACCGGAGGTAGCGTGTCGGAGCGTGGGGCCGCGTGAGGATCCGCCGAGGGGTTCCGCCGTTGCGCCGGGGGCCCGTCGTGGCTGGTGGCGCGGTTCGCCGTGTCGCGTTTTCGGGGCACCCCCGGCCCGTCGAGATCCCGCCAAGATGTTCGGCGGCTGCGCCGATGGTGTGACGTTCACCGCTCCCCCCGGCAGGACTGTGCAGCTACGTTACTCATAAGTAGCATGGGTCCTGAGCGCGCGCTCAGCGCAGCGCCGCGCAGCAGTGCCATCCCGCACCCTGGAGGAGAGCCATCGTGCCTCGTACCGTCAGGGACGTCGTCTTCGTCGACGGCGTCCGCACCCCGTTCGGCAAGGCGGGCCCGAAGGGCATCTACCACGAGACCCGCGCCGACGACCTCGTCGTGAAGGCGATCCGGGAGCTGCTGCGCCGCAACCCCGGCCTGGACCCGAAGAAGATCGACGAGGTCGCCATCGCCGCGACCACGCAGATCGGCGACCAGGGCCTGACCCTCGGCCGCACGGCCGGCATCCTCGCGGGCCTGCCGCAGTCCGTCCCCGGCTACTCCATCGACCGCATGTGCGCCGGCGCCCTGACCGCCGTGACGACCACCGCCGGTTCGATCGCCTTCGGCGCCTACGACGCCGTCATCGCCGGTGGCGTGGAGCACATGGGCCGCCACCCGATGGGCGAGGGCGTGGACCCGAACCCGCGCTTCGTCAGCGAGAAGCTGGTCGACGAGTCCGCCCTGTTCATGGGCATGACGGCGGAGAACCTGCACGACCGCTACCCGCACATCACCAAGCTGCGCGCCGACGAGTACGCGGTGCGCTCGCAGGAGAAGGCCGCCAAGGCGTACGCCAACGGCAAGATCCAGCAGGACCTGGTGCCGATCTCGGTGCGCCGTACCAGCCCCGATGCCGGCGAGACCGGCTGGGGCCTGGTCACGGCCGACGAGCCGATGCGCCCGGGCACCACCCTGGAGAACCTCTCCGGCCTCAAGACCCCGTTCCGCGTCCACGGCCGGGTCACCGCCGGCAACGCGGCCGGCCTGAACGACGGCGCCACCGCGTCGATCATCGCGAGCGAGGACTTCGCCCGCGAGAACGGCCTGCCGGTCAAGATGCGCCTGGTCTCCTACGCCTTCGCGGGCGTCGAGCCCGAGGTCATGGGCTACGGCCCGATCCCGGCCACGGAGAAGGCCCTCGCCAAGGCGGGCCTGTCCATCTCCGACATCGGCCTGTTCGAGATCAACGAGGCCTTCGCCGTCCAGGTCCTGGCCCTGCTCGACCACTACGGCATCGCCGACGACGACGCGCGCGTCAACCAGTACGGCGGCGCCATCGCCTTCGGCCACCCGCTGGCCTCCTCCGGCGTCCGTCTGATGACGCAGCTGGCCCGCCAGTTCGAGGAGCAGCCGCACGTCCGCTACGGCCTGACCACCATGTGCGTCGGCTTCGGCATGGGCGCGACGGTCATCTGGGAGAACCCGCACTTCGAGGGGGACAAGTGAGCACCACCGCTGAGCTTCTGAAGGGCGCGGCCGAGCTGTTCCCCGACGAGGTCGTGACGTCGGCGCACGTACGCCACTTCGACCTCCCCTTCGGCGCCGGGCGCTTCGCGCTCATCACGCTGGACAACGGCCTGGACCACACCAAGCCGACCACCTTCGGCCCGGCCTCGCTGGCGAACCTCAACGCCGCCGTCGACCAGGTCGAGAAGGAGGCGGCCGAGGGCACGATCGTCGGTGCCGGCATCACCGGCAAGCCGTTCATCTTCGCGGTCGGCGCCGACCTCAAGGGCGTCGAGCTGCTGAAGAAGCACGAGGACGCGCTGGCCATCGGCAAGGGCGGCCACGAGGTCTTCAAGCGCCTCGCGGGTCTCGCGGTGCCGACGTTCGCCTACTACAACGGCGCGGCGATGGGCGGCGGCGTCGAGGTCGGCCTGCACTGCACCTACCGGACCGTCTCCAAGGCGATCCCCGCGTTCTCGCTGCCCGAGGTCTTCCTCGGCCTGGTCCCCGGCTGGGGCGGCTGCACGCTGCTGCCGAACCTGATCGGCGCCGAAAAGGCCGTCTCGGTCATCATCGAGAACTCGCTGAACCAGAACAGGCAGCTCAAGGGCAAGCAGGTCTTCGAGCTCGGGATCGCCGACGCCCTCTTCGAGGGCGCCGACTTCCTGGAGCAGTCGCTGCTGTGGACCGCGCAGGTCCTCAAGGGCGACATCAAGGTCGAGCGCCCGGCGATCGACCGCGGCGAGGGCTGGGACCAGGCCGTCGCCAAGGGCCGCTTCATCGCGGACTCCAAGGTGCACGGCGCGGCCCCGGCCGCCTACCGCGCCCTCGACATCATCGAGGCCGCCAAGAACGGCGACCTCCAGCAGGGTTACGACGCCGAGGACCAGGCCCTCGCCGACCTGATCATGGGCGGCGAACTGCGCGCCGGCATCTACGCGTTCAACCTCGTGCAGAAGCGCGGCAAGCGCCCGGCGGGCGCCCCGGACAAGAACCTGGCCCGCCCGGTCACCAAGGTCGGCGTCGTCGGCGCCGGTCTGATGGCCTCGCAGCTGGCCCTGCTCTTCCTGCGCCGTCTGGAGGTGCCGGTCGTGCTGACCGACATCGACCAGGAGCGCGTCGACAAGGGTGTGGGCTACGTCCACGCCGAGATCGAGAAGCTGCTCGGCAAGGGCCGGATCAACCAGGACAAGGCCAACCGCCTCAAGGCGCTGGTGACCGGTGTGCTGGACAAGGCCGAGGGCTTCGCGGACGCCGACTTCATCATCGAAGCGGTGTTCGAGGAGATGGGTGTCAAGCAGAAGGTGTTCGCGGAGGTCGAGGCGGTCGCCCCGGCGCACGCGATCCTCGCGACCAACACCTCCTCCCTGTCGGTGTCGGAGATGGCGTCGAAGCTGAAGAACCCCGAGCGGGTCGTCGGCTTCCACTTCTTCAACCCGGTCGCCGTCCTGCCGCTGCTCGAGATCGTCCGCGGCGAGAAGACGGACGACGCCTCCCTGGCCACGGCCTTCGCCGTCGCCAAGAAGCTGAAGAAGACCGCGGTCCTCACCAAGGACGCCCCGGCGTTCGTGGTGAACCGCATCCTGACCCGCTTCATGGGCGAGATCCAGAACGTCATCGACGAGGGCACCCCGGTCGCGGTCGCCGAGAAGGCCATCGAGCCCCTGGGCCTGCCGATGTCCCCGCTGGTCCTGCTCGAACTGGTCGGCCCGGCCATCGGCCTGCACGTCTCGGAGACCCTCAACCGGGCCTTCCCGGACCGCTTCACCGTCTCCGCGAACCTCGCGGCCGTCGTCAAGGCCGGCAAGCGCGGCTTCTACGTGTACGACAGCGGCAAGCCGGAGCTGGACCCGGAGATCGCCGCGCTGCTGGAGCAGGGCGATGTCGTCCTGACCGAGGAGCAGGTGCGGGCGCGGGTGCTCGACGCGGTGGCGCAGGAGATCGGGCTCATGCTCGAGGAGGGCGTCGTCGCCGAGGCCCAGGACATCGACCTGTGCCTGATCACGGGCGCCGGCTGGCCCTTCCACCTGGGCGGCATCACGCCGTACCTGGACCGCGAGGGTGTCTCGGAGCGCGTGAACGGCAAGAGGTTCCTGGCGCCGGGTGTGGCAAGCGTCCCCGCGTGACACCGGTGACATGACGAAAGGGCCCCCGCGGCGGCGGGGGCCCTTTCGCGTGCTCAGACCGGTTGCCACGCCTCCAGCGCCAGCCCCGGCTCGTCCTTGCGCCGGGTCAGCAGGAGCTCGCCGGTGGACGCGGACAACGTTGCCGCCACGACCCGGCCGTCCTCGTCCGCCGTCAGGGAGATCCGCGCGTCCACCGGCAGTTGCGGGCCCGACTCGGTCCACCAGGCGCCGGCCGACTCCAGCTCGGTCGGGTACGCGGCGAAGGCGGTCCGGCCGCTCGCCGAGCGCTGGGCGAGCAGGGTGCAGTCGTGGCCGTCGAGTTCGCAGCGGACCGCGGCGACCGGGCCGTGGCCCGCCGAGGGCAGGACGACGGCCGGCTCGGCGCCGGGCCGCCAGGCGCGGACGTCACCATCGGCGTCGGTGTAGAAGACGGTCGTGCGGTCGGCGGACGTGGCGAGGGCGTACAGGGTGCCCGGGCGCACCGCGGTCCGCACGGTCTCCCGCAGGACCGGCTCGGCGCCCGGCTCCTCCTGGCGCCAGTGCGCGATGCCCTCGGGCACGGCCGCGTACAGCTCGACCCGGCCCGCGTCCCCGGTCACCGCCGCGAGGCCGTCGCGCACCTCGCCGCCCTTGAGGTCCCGCCAGGGCTCCCAGCCGCCCTTCTCCTTCTGCGCGAGCAGGCTCACCCCGCCGTCGGCGTTGGGCACGAAGACATGTGCGCGGCCCTGCGCGTCGACCGCGACGGCGGGCGTACCGGTCCGGTCGCCCTTCTTGTGCGGGTGACCGATCGGGTTCCAGTCCAGGGCCGCGAGGTGGGGGCGGAAGTGGGTGGAGTGCACCAGTCCCGACTCGCCCTCGGCGGTGGGCCGCCAGGACACCAGGTGGGCGTAGCCGTCGGCGCCCTGGCCGACCGCCAGGGCGGGGTGCAGCCGCTGTTCGCCGCCGATCCTGCGCGGGGCGCTCCAGGGGCCGCCGGGGCCGCGCTCCACCCGGCACAGGACGGCGTCGCCCGACAGCTGGTAGACACTGAGCCGGCCGTCTCGGCCGCGAAGGAGCCAGTCGCCGTTCACCGGATCACTGTAAGCCGGGGCGGACCCGCCCCGGCCGCCCCCGAGCAGCTCACAGCCGCTTCGCGCTGCGGAACAGCCCGGCGTAGAAGCCGTTGCCGTCGAGCCGCGAGACACCGCCCTTGTCGCCGATCGTGGGGCCGTTCTGCTCCTTGCGGCTGGAGACGAAGACCTTGTGGCCCTGGGTGTCCGGGCCCAGATAGATCGCCGAGTGGTCCATGTGGTTGCCGGTGCGGTGGTCCATCTTGAAGAACAGCAGATCCCCCGGCTGGAGGACGTCGATGTTCCTCGGCCGCTCGTACCAGGGGCTCGGGCCCTGGAGCTTGACGACGTCGACGCCGACGTCGGAGCGGGCCATGGCGTCGGCGGTGCGCGGCAGTCCGTCGCCGGAGCTGTTGCCGGCGCGCAGCGGGTAGCGGGCGCGGTAGCCGTAGACCAGGCGCAGATAGCCGGAGCAGTCCACCGAGCGAAGCCGGTCCGTCTGCGGCTGCGCGGTGGTGCCGTCCCGGAAGGTGTACGGGGTGCCGAGGTAGTCGTAGAAGTCAGTCTGCTCGTAGCGGTCCACCCCGTCGGGCTTGAGGGGTCCGTAGTAGGCGCGCCCCTCGTACTGGACGCCCTGGGCGTCCTTCTTGGCGGGCGCCCCCTGCACGTACTGGAAGGCGAACGCGAAGACGTCGTCCTCCTCGCTGCCGTAGTACTGCTTGAACCAGTCCTTGAACCACTGCTGGTTCTCGGCGCCCCGGGTCCACGGCTCGGGCAGGAGGCGCACCCAGTCGTCGGTGACCACCTTGGTGCTGGTGGTGGCCGGTTCGCTGAAGGTCCGCGTGGGGCCCTTGAGCGTGGCGGTGCGGGCGCCGTCGGTGAAGGCGGCGATGACGGCGCCCTTGCCGTCGCGCAGCACCGAGCGGGCCGGGTTGTTCAGCCGTTCCCAGGTCTGCCGGCCGGTCGCCCCGCCCGAGTTCCTGAGGGCGTCGTCGGTGATGCTCTGGGCGGCCGGGGCCTTCGCCTGCTCGTCCTTGCGCAGTTCGTACGTGAAGTACGCGCTGCCCGCGAGCAGTGCGAGCACCGTCGCCGCGTGGACGACGGGACGGCCTTTGCGCTTCGGCATGGTGGGAGCTCCAGGGTTGCGTCGAAGGCGGGCGGGTTCAGGTGGCGGGCATGAGGCCCAGGAGGATGCCTGCGGTCAGGACCACATAGGTGGCGAGGGTGACCGATCCGACGGACAGCAGGGTCGCGCCCTTGGGCTGGCGGACCAGCTGGTAGCCGACCAGGCCCGGCACGATGAAGCCGAGCGTCTGGTTCGCGTACAGCAGCGGGAACTCCATCTGGAGCACGATGATCACGGTGGCCTGGATGAGCACACCGCTGAGCACGACGGCCGCGAACAGCCGCTTGCCGTACAGGATCACGAACTTCTGGAGCAGCAGCGTGGCGACGTAGGTCAGCACGGTCACCCCGACCACCAGCGCGGCCCGCTGGAGGTCCTCGATGAGGGTGAGCGCCAGCCAGCCCGGCGTGATCATGCCGCCCGGCGACAGATTGGTCGTCAGGTAGCACATCAGCGAGAACATCAGCCCCAGGCCGATACCGATCGCGGCGATCTCGGGGGTGAGGACGGAGGGGATCAACGCTGGTCTCCTGGGCTGTGCCACTGCTGGCTGTCGTCGTCGAAGTGCTGCGGAGGAAGGCGGGGTTCGAACAGCCCGCGCGGGGGCGTCTGTCCGGGGTGCTGCCGCGGCCGGGTGTCGTACGGGTGCGGATCGGCGGCGTCGCGCTGGACGGGGACCCGCGGTGCGTACGGTCGCGGGGCCTGCGGCTCCTCGCCGTACTCCGGCCGTCCGTACGGCTGCTGGGAGTACGAGTGCTGGGCGTGCGGCTGCGGTGTGTACGACTGCTGCTGCGCGTACGGCTGTTCCGCGTACGGCTGCCCGGGATGGGACTGCTGGGTGTAGCGCGCCTCGTACGCCTCCGAGTAGCCCTGGTACGGGTCGATGCGGGGCGCGTAGAGCGGCGCGGTCTCGGCGTGCCGGTCCTCGGCGGGCGCCGCGCCGGCGTGGCCGGCCGGGGCCGCGGCGGCGGGTTCGTCCGGGGAGTCGTCCGGCGGGAGTTCGGCGAGGTGCTCCAGCAGGATCTCGCCCTGGCCGTGGATGTTGCCGATCGCCACCAGCGAGGAGTCGGGGCCCAGCGTCTCCAGCAGCCGGGCCATGAACTCCCCGGGGTCGCGCCGGTCGCCGCCGAGGTCGACGGCGCGCGAGCGGAACCCGGCCGGGATGGCGTCGATGGCCGACTTGGCGGGGTGGCCGATCACGAAGACGTGCTCGGGGTCGAGATCGGGGATGATCTCGCCCATCTGCCCGTTGCGCTCGACCCGGTCGGGACGGCAGTTGACGACCACGTTGAGGGGGCGGTGGATGGCTCCGAGGTCGAGCAGCTGGTTGATGTTCATCAGCGTCGACTCGGGGTCGTTGGCCGCGAAGACGTTGGCGAAGCGCAGCCTGTGGCCCTGGGGCGTCAGATAGCGCTCGACGGAGAGCACACCGGGGTCCGGCGGGGCCTCGTACATCCCCCGCAGGGCCGTCTCCCGGTCGACGCCGAGGAGTTCGGCGACGGTCAGCGCGATCGCCACGTTCTCCTTGAAGGTGAACCAGCTGAAGCCGCGCAGCTCCTCGTCGGTGACGGTCTCGGGGTCGGCGTAGACCAGCCTGCAGTTCCGCGCGTCCGCCTCTTCCTGGAGGATGTGGAAGCGCTCCTTCTCGGCGGTGACGCAGATGCCGTCCTCGGGCATCGAGCGGCACAGCGAGCGGGCCACGTCGTCCAGGGTGGGGCCCATCTCCGCGAGGTGGTCCTCCCGGACGTTGCAGAGCACGCCGATGGTGGAGCGGATCAGCTTGGACTGGTTGATCTCCTGGAGGGCCGGCATGACGGCCATGCACTCGATGACGAGGGCGTCCGGCTTGTACGCCGCGGCGCGCCGCACGATGCCGATCTGCTCGACCACGTTGGCGATGCCGAACTTGCGGTAGACCGGCTCCTCCGTGGCGTCCGGGTGGATGAACCGGGCCGCGGTGCCGGTGGTCTTGGCGACGGTGACCAGACCGCCGCCGCGCAGCGCGCCCGCGCACAGCCGGGTGATGGAGGACTTGCCCCGGATGCCGTTGACCAGCACCCGGGTGGGTATGTGGTCCAGGCTGGTGAAGTGCCGCCGCTGCTCCACGACGCCCATGACGAGCATGATCGTGCAGCCGATCAGCAGTACGAAGTAGAGGAAGAGCACGGGTGATCAGTTCCTTGTGTGCTGCCGGGGCGGGGTGCTGCGGGGCTCCTGCCGGCGTCTGCTCTGCAGTTGCTGCCGGATGATCTCCAGGGACCGCGTCACCGCGCCGACCTCGTCGTGGTGCTGGGGGAAGAGCACGGCCTTGCGGTCGCCGTCGGCCAGCGCCTCGGCCCGGTCGGCGAGCGAGCGCAGCGGCCGGGCGACCACGATGTGCAGCCAGCCCAGGCAGGCGACGGCCGCCGTGCCGCCGAGCAGGCCGGCGAGGACGGTGCGGTTCTGGGTCTCGTACCCGGGGATCGCGAGCCGGCCGGCGGACTGCCAGCTGACCACGCTCCAGCCGAGCGGCTCGGCGGCGCCGCTGCCGGAGAACGGCGCCGCGGCGGCGATCCGCACCCCGTTCTCGCGGTAGAGCACGCCGTTCGCGCGCGGTTTCTTGCCGAGCCGCTGGGCGCTGGCCTCGAAGAGGTCCTTCAGCCGGTCGTCGGGCAGCGGCTGGAAGGCGAGGAAGCCGGTGTTGCCGGCGATGACCTCGCCGCGGCCGTCCACCAGCCGGACCACGCCCAGGCCGGGCCGGTTCAGCAGGGCGTTGAGGAACTCGACGCGGAACTCGCCGACCAGCTGGGCGCCGTTGTGGCCGGGGATGTCGGCGGCGCCGACGACGACGGGCTCCTTGCCGCCGTGGCCCAGAAGCCGCAGACGGGTGCCGGAGACCCGCTTGGACCGGATCACCCGGGGCTTGCCGCCCTGCCGGGCCTCGATCGCGCCCGAGGAGTCGACGACGTAGAGCGAGCGGTAGCGCCGGTTCTCGTCGACGGTGCGGCGCAGCACCTCGGCCATGGCGCCGGGCGCGGTCCGGTTGCCGATCAGGGAGGCGACCGACTGCAGGTCGGCGTCGCCCTCGTTGAGCGCGCGGCGCACCCGGTCGCTGAGCGTGTCGGTGCGTTCGCGCTGGTCGTCGACGAGCTGCCGGGGTACGACGACCGTGGCGTCCGCGCGGTTGAGGAGCAGCATCAGCGGTGCGGCCCAGGCCAGCAGCAGCAACGCGCAGACGGCGAGCAGGGCCCGGGTGCCGATCCGGCGCGGGCCGCGCGGTCGCGGCGAGGGTCCGGTGGCCTCGGGGGGCTCTCCCAGGAGCTGCCGGCGCAGCCGGTCCAGGGCGGTGCCGATGCGGCGGGCCTCGCCGTAGCCGGGGACGGTGACGGGCCGGGTCAGGTCGCCCCGGGTGAGCCGGCGGGACTCCAGGAACAGCCGGATCAGCGGGCGCTGCACGGTGCCCAGCAGCACCGCCACGGCGAGTGCGCCGACGACGAGCAGCGCGCCGCCCGCCAGCAGGCCGAACACCGGTGAGGCGGTGCCGGTGGACTCCTCGGCCACCTGGACCATGGCGACCACGGACAGGCCGAGGCCGGAGGCGGTGGTGACCTCGCCGGGCTCGGGCGCGGCCAGGCCGGCGTACCCGGCGACGGACCGGTCGCTGAGCACATGGCCGCCGAGCAGGCTGCCGCTGACGCCCTGGTAGCCGCCGCTGCCGGGCTCCTTGCCGCTGCGCGGGTCCTGCCCGGCCCGGCGGGCGGCGGTCCGGGCGAAGTCCTTCAGCTGCGCGGCGGAGGCCCTGGCCGCCTTGCGGTCGAGGCTGTTGGCGGCCTGCTCGGGTTCGGGGATGCCGTCGCTGCTGAGGACCGTGCCGTCGCGGTCGACCACGGCGATGGAGCGGAACTGCCCGAGGCTGATGCCGGGGAACTTCAGGTTGCCGGCGGCCACGAGCAGCAGCTGCGGCCTGCCCGGCCAGCTCAGCAGCCCGAAGGAGAGCAGCCGTACCTCGCCGTTGCCCAGCCGGACCATGCGGGGCGCCAGTCCGTTCCCGCCGCCGAGGGCCGCGGTGTCCACGGAGGTCAGCGGCACGGTCTCGCCGCGGGCGGCGACCAGTTTGCCCGTGCGGATCTCGACGACGGCGGTGCCCACCCACTTCTGGTAGGTGCTGCCGAGCTTGTCCAGAACGGCGTCTCCGGAGACCGGCTGCCCGGCGCTGAACAGCGCGGCGGACCGGGTTACGTCGGTGACGGACTCGTCGATGGAGGCGCGCAGCGCGATGGCGCCGTCCTCCGCGAAGTGCTGCTGGGAGGTCAGCACCGCCTTCGGCACTCCGGCGTTGTCGGCCCGGCCCAGCACGAGGGCCGTGACACCGGCGAGCGTCAGCAGCAGCACCGACAGGACCGCGATCGGCGGGCGGATGCCGCCGATCAGCGACATGTCGGCTCGACGTCGGGCTCGGTGCTGGCGCGCCGGGGGCGGTGACGCCACGGGACGGTCCTCTCATGAATGCGGTTTCCGGGCGCGCCAAAGGCAGGAACGCGCCCGGAAACCTCAGACATGTAAGAGTTGGGTTAAGTTGTAGTAAGTACAACGTGATCTGCGCAACACCACGTGACCGCCCGGACGGCGCCGGACAGGGCCCGGCTGTCAGGGCAGCGGCGTCAGCGCCTCGAGGCCGTCCCCCGCCGCGCCGCGGTTGAGCAGGGTGCCCTCGGTGCGCTCGAAGGCGAGCCGCAGCCGGGCCCGCTGGGCGGCCGTGAGGCCGTGGTCGTCCCGGAGCGCGGCCGGCACGTCCAGCAGGCGGTAGTCCCGCACGTCGCCGCCGCCGTAGGCGGCCGTGCCGCCGTCCCGGGCGTTCTCGGCGGACGGCGGGATCGTCAGCAGCGTCGGCTCGAAGCGGGGCCGGACCTCCCAGCGGCCCCTGCCCTGCTCGGTGAACGTGAACCAGGCGATCACGCCCTCCTCGGTCAGTCCCGTGGGCGCCTCGTGCCGGGCGATCTGGTTGCCGAGACCGTAGGTGATCCAGGTCCCGCCGACCTTCTCCATCGGCTCCACGACGTGCGCGTGGTGGCCGATGACCAGGTTGATCCCGGTGTGCCGGGCGATCTGCCGGGCGAAGGACAGCTGGGAGGCCGAGGGTTCGGGATGGTGCTCGCGCCCCCAGTGCAGAGAGAGGATCACCACTTCGGCACCGGCCTCACGGGCGCGCTGCTCGGCGGCCCGGATCCGGCCGAGGTCCTGCTGGTCGGCGAGCCAGGGCTTGTCCTTCGGCAGCCTGTGCGGCTCGTTGAAGCCGTACGCGAAGGAGAGCTGCGCGACCTTGACGCCCTTGACGTCCATGACCAGCGGGGTGAGTGCCTCCTTCCGGGTGCGGAAGGAGCCCGTGTGCCCGAGGCCGGCGGCGTCGAGCGCGTCCAGGGTGCGCTTCACGCCCTCGTATCCGTGGTCGAGGGTGTGGTTGGAGGCGGTGGAGCAGGTGTCGTAGCCGATGTCCTTGATCGTCTTCGCGGTCTGCGGCGGCACCTGGAAGTCGGGGAAGCCCTCGAAGGGCCCCGCGGCCGTGCCCATGACCGGCTCGAAGTGGCAGATCGCCAGGTCGGCCTTGCTGATCACCGGCTTGATGCCGGCCATCATCGGCCCGAAGTCCAGCCCGTCCACGCCCTTGCCGGTGCGCCCCGCGTCCTTGCGCGCCTGGTCGACCAGTTCGGGGTGCATCAGGATGTCCCCGGCGGCCGCGACGGTGAAGGAGCGCCCGCTCCCCTGGCCGTTCGCGTCGTCCGCCGCGAGGCCGCAGCCGGAGACCGCGGCGACGAGGGAGAGCGGGGTCAGCAGGATCAGCAGGGTGCGGCTCAGGCGTCTGTTCACCGGGATATCTTGATACAACCATGAGAGCCACCCGACCTCGCACCATGACTATCGCAGCAGTTCTGCTGGTTGTCGCCGTTCTGGCCGGGGCGCTCACGCTGCTGCTCCAGCACACCCGCAGCGACGCCGGACGGCCCGCGCCCGAGGGCGACCAGCGGATCGACCTGGCGCGCGCGGTGGCCGGGTTCACCAGCCGGTTCAGCCCCGGCCACGGCTACCGGCAGCCCGCCCCGGCCGACCGCCAGGCCATCGCCGAGGCGGTCGGGCTGCTGCTCGACGGGCATCGCGCGCAGGCCCAACAGCGGCTCGCGCAGGAGGACTTCAGTCTGCGCACGGTCGTCGACGCGGTTTCCGGACGGCACTTCGCCGAGGTGGCCGACCGTACCGACGACGCCGTGTCACCGCGCGGCTGGGGCCGGCTCTACCTCGATCTGGACCACCGCCCTCGCTGGTCGGTACAGGTCCCGCATCCCGTCTTCGACCGGGGCACGGAGCAGTTGGGGGTGCGGGTGCTGCGCGGCTCCCCCGGCGGTGTCCTGATCATCGCGGGAGCACATCGCAAAGCCGGGGAGGGGAACGCCGCGGACGTGGCGCACCGCGCGGACTCCGTCTTCAGCGCCGTCTGCGCCGAGCTGGCCCGCCGCGGGATGCCCGGCGTCCAGCTGCACGGCTTCGCCGCCTCCGCCGCCCCCGGCTACGACGCGATCACCTCCACCGGCACCGGGACGACCGGCCTCGGGGACGGCCGCAGACTGGCGGACGCCCTGCGCGCGCAGGGCCTGTCGGTGTGCGAGGCCTGGGCGCGGTCCTGCCCGCTGGAGGGCACGCAGAACGTGCAGGGCCACATCGCCGACGCCGATCACGTGCCGTTCCTGCACGTCGAACTCTCCCCCGTGGTGCGCGGCGGGGGCACGGCCGCCGAGCGGGCGGTCGCCGCGGTCGGCGTGATCACCCGCGGGTGGGACGAGTCCACCGGGGCACGGTGAGCCGGGGGGAACATGGCAGGCATGACGGACGCCGCTGACGCCCCCCGCGCCCCGGGCACGGTCCTGCCCCTCCTCGTCGTGGACGGCGCGAACGTCGTCGGGTCCGTGCCCGACGGCTGGTGGCGCGACCGCCGCGGGGCCGCCGAGCGGCTGCGCAACCGGCTGGTGCCGTACGCGGCCTCCGGCGCGGCCGGCCTGCCCGGACCGGTGGAACTGGTGCTGGTCGTCGAGGGCGCCGCCCGGGGGGTGCCGTCGGTGCCGGGGGTGCGCGTCGAGGAGGCGCCGGGCAGCGGCGACGACCGCATCGTGGAGCTCGCGGCGGCCGCCGGTGACCGCCCCTGCCTGGTCGTCACCGCCGACCGCGAGCTGCGCCGGCGGGTGGGGGAACTGGGCGCCGAGGTGACCGGGCCGCGCTCGGTGCTCGGCTGAGGGCGGGCGGCTACCGGGCCTCGCCCGCCGGGCTCTGCTCGCGCTGGGCGAGACGGCTGTGCCTGCGGCCGTAGAGGAAGTAGACGACGAAGCCGATCACCATCCAGATGGCGAACCGCAGCCAGGTCTCGGCCGGCAGGTTGAGCATCAGCCACAGCGTGGCGCACACCGAGAGGATCGGCACGAACGGGACCCACGGGGTGCGGAAGGCGCGGGGCAGGTCCGGGCGGGTCCTGCGGAGGATGATCACGCTGATCGCCACGACCACGAAGGCGAACAGGGTGCCGATGTTCACCAGCTCGGCCAGCTCGGCCAGGCTGGTGAAGCCGGCGACGATCGCGATGATCACGCCGAGCAGGATGGTCGGCCGGTGCGGGGTCTTGAACCGCGGGTGCACCCGGGAGAAGAAGCGGGGCAGCAGCCCGTCGCGGCTCATCGCGAAGAACACCCGGGTCTGGCCGAGCAGCAGGATCAGGCACACGGTGGTCAGGCCGATGGCGGCGCCGAAGCTGATCACACCCGCGAACCAGGGATGCCCGATGGCCTTGAAGGCGTCGGCGAGCGGCGCCTCCACGGACAGCCGGGTGTACTTCTCCATGCCGGTGACGACGATGGAGACGGCGACGTAGAGCACGGTGCAGATGAGCAGCGAGCCGAGGATGCCGCGGGGCATGTCCCGCTGCGGGTTGCGGGTCTCCTCGGCGGCGGTGGCGACGATGTCGAAGCCGATGAACGCGAAGAACACCACCGAGGCGGCGGTGAAGATGCCCATCACACCGAAGTTGGCGGGCGCCCAGCCGAACATCAGCTGGATGAGCGGGGCCTTGAGGCTGGCGCCCGCGGGCACCGGCTGGGGCTTCGGGATGAAGGGGCTGTAGTTGCCGCTGCGGACGAAGAAGGCGCCGGCGATGATCACGATGAGCACGACGGCCACCTTGATGGCGACGACCAGCGAGGTGATCCGGGCCGAGAGCTTCATGCCGAGGACGAGGATGCCGGTGAGCACCAGCACCAGGGCGGCGGCGAGGATGTCGAAGCCGAAGCCGGTGGCGTTGTCCCGGCCCGCCAGGTACCCCGGCAGGTGCCAGCCCGCGTTGTCCAGCAGCGAGCGGATGTAGCCGGACCAGCCGACCGCCACCACCGCCGTACCGAGCGCGAACTCCAGGACCAGGTCCCAGCCGATGATCCAGGCGGGCAGCTCGCCCAGGGAGGCGTAGCTGAACGTGTACGCCGAGCCCGCCACGGGGACCGTGGACGCGAACTCGGCGTAGCAGAGCGCGGCGAGCGCGCAGACCACGCCGGCCACCACGAAGGCGAGCGACACCGCCGGTCCGGCGTTGTTCTTGGCGACCTGTCCGGTGAGGACGAAGATGCCGGTGCCGATGATCACACCGACGCCGAACACGGTCAGATCGAGCGCGGAGAGGGTTTTCTTGAGGGAGTGCTCCGGCTCCTCGGTGTCCCGGATGGACTGCTCGACGTTCTTCGTCCTGAAGAGCGAGCTGCTCACGTTCCTGCCTCCCACGCTTGTCGTCCTCGACATGATCGAGAGGGTCGGGGATGCGTATGCCCCGGCACTGGCAGGTTCACGCAGACGGGCCGGTTCCGCCACCTGGAGAAGTGGCGGAAC
>NZ_JBSGDB010000181.1:0-16584 GCF_053602155.1 Streptomyces sp. NPDC004561 | reverse complement strand
GCCCATGCTGCTGATCCACCGGGTGTCCCGGGACGCGCAGGGGCGCTCGCCGGCGAGGGTGCCGAAGCGGTCGGCGACGCCGAGCCGGGCGGCCCGGGCCCGGGCGCGCTCCAGCAGCGGCTCCGAGGCGTCCACGGCGACCACCCGGGCGCTGGGGAAGGTCCCCGCGACCATGCCGGCGATCACCCCGGGCCCGCTGCCCGCGTCGACGATCAGCCCGGGTCCGGTGACCTCCTCGCCCAGCCACGCCAGCGCCCGCGCGTACGCCGGGGCGGACAGCTCCGCCTCCTCCTCCAGCAGCGCCGCCAGCGCACCCCAGTCGGTGTTGCCCCCGTGGGCGTGGTCGTGGCCGTGGTGGGTGTGGTGGACATGCGCCATGGTGGTCGCCCTCTCGCTCGGATGCGGCCAGCCTGCTCCGGCGCACCGGCGTACGGCCACTCCTGTTGCCGGTGCCGCAAAAAACGGGGTGCGCGGGTGCGGTCCCGGGCCCCAGCATGGGCTCGTGGACGACGACCTTGCGACACGCTTCCTCGACGACGGCTTCGTGAAGATCGAGCGCGCGGTCCCGCCCCGGGTCGCCGAGGACTGCGCGCGGCTGCTGTGGCGGGAGACGGGGTACGACCCCGGGGACCCGGGCACCTGGAAGGAGCCGGTGGTGCGGCTCGGCGACATGGCGCAGGGCCCGTTCGCGGCCGCCGCCAACTCCCCCGCGCTGCATGAGGCGTTCGACCTGCTGGTGGGTGAGCGGCGCTGGGTGCCACGCTATTCGCTGGGCACTCTGCCGCTGCGCTTCCCGCACACCGAGGAGCCGGACGACGCCGGCTGGCACATCGAGGGCAGCTATCTGCCCGAGGGCGCGACCTGGTACCACACCAACCTGCGCTCGAAGGACCGGGCGCTGCTGATGCTCTTCCTGTTCAGCGAGGTGACCGAGGAGGACGCCCCGACCCGGATCCGGGTCGGCTCGCACCTGGACGTGCCGCCGCTGCTGGAGCCGTACGGCGAGGCGGGCGTGTCGGGGCTGGAGATCGCCCCTGACCTGGTGGCGGCCACCGCCCACCGCCCGCTCGCGTACGCCACCGGCCGCCCCGGTGACGTCTATCTGTGCCATCCGTTCCTGGTGCACGCGGCGCAGCCGCACCACGGCACCCGGCCGCGCTTCATGGCACAGCCGCCGCTGCACCCGGCGGTGCCGTACGAGCTGGACCGGCCGGACGGCGCGTACTCGCCGGCGGAGCGGGCGATCCGCCGGGGTCTGGGCCGGTAGCGCCCGGACTCGCCCGCCCCGGAGTCACTGCCTCCGCCGGCTCAGGCGGGGGGCTTCCGGAACGCGCGCAGGGTGAAGGACGGGTCCTGGCGGGGGCGGTCCTGGTGCGGGAGTTCGGCCAGGCGCGCGGCGTACTCCTCGGTGCGCGGCTCGCCGGGCGGCAGCATGGTGAACCAGCCGCGGCGCAGATCGGCGATGGTCGCGCGCGGGCTGCGGCCCTGTCCGGCCCCGCGGAAGGCGGCCCGGCCCGCGGGTCCGAGCCCGTGCCGGACGGCGTGCGCGGTGACGGTGCCCGCGGCGTCCGCGGCGGGCCGCACCGGGCGGGAGGCGAGGACCGCGTCGATGTCGCTGCCGACGTCGTGCGCCTCGGCCTTGTCGACCGTGGTGACGTACACCCCGCCGGGCCTGAGCACCCGGGCGCACTCGGCGACGATGGCGCGGACGTCCTCGGCGTCGTCCAGCAGATGCAGCAGCCAGATGCTGGTGACCGCGTCGAAGGCGCCGGTGGCGAAGGGCAGGCGGCGGCTGTCGGCCCGCACGACCGCGCCCGGCAGCCGGGCCCCCGCCATGCGGACCATGGCGGGGGTGAGGTCCGCGCCGGTCACCCGCGTCCCGGGGCGGCCGGCGGCGAGCCGGCGGGTGACGATCCCGGTGCCGCAGGCGACGTCGAGCAGACGGCCGGGCCCGTCGGGTATCAGGCCGAGGACGGCGTGCGCGGCGGCATCGGCGCGGGCCTCGCCGCCGCGGGAGGCGTCGTAGGCGTCGGCTTCCTTCTCGTAATCGAGCACATCGCTCAGTGTGCCCCGTGGCCTGGGGCGATGTCCTCCACCCTGCGGGCGAGCGCGAAGTCCAGCTCGGTGACGACGCCGCCCGCGCTGTGCGTGTTCACGCTGAGGGAGACGGTGTTGTAGCCGAGGGTGAGGTCGGAGTGGTGGTCCAGCTCGTTCTGGACGGCGGCGATGTGCGCCACCAGCGCCGCCGCCGCGACGTGCGAGCCGAGCCGGTAGGAGCGGGTGAGCCGGTCCCCCTCCACCGACCAGCCGGGCAGCTCGGCCAGCCGGTCCTCGATCTCCTTCTGCGACAGCGGTTCGACGGCCATGACACCGTCTCCCTTCCTGGTGGTGACCCGTGTGGGACGTGCGGACACGGTGTCAGCCTGCCACGCCGGCACCGGCCGGATGCCGCCGACGCGTCGGCGGCACGGCTCGTTCCCGCGCGCGCCCCTCGATTAGGGTCGTCGGTATGACCATGGTCGCCTCCGAAGCCTCCGTGTCCGCCGCCGTCCCCGACAAGGGGGTCGGCCCGCTACTGCGCGCCTGGCGGGAGCGGCGCCGGATCTCCCAGCTGGAACTGTCGCTGCGCGCCGACTCCTCCGCCCGGCACATCAGCTTCGTCGAGACCGGCCGGTCCCGCCCGAGCGAGGAGATGGTGCTGCGGCTGGCCGAGCACCTGGACGTGCCGGTGCGCGAGCGCAACGCCCTCCTGCTGGCCGCCGGTTACGCCCCGCACTATCCGGAGACCCCGTTGGACGACCCGGCGCTGGACGCGCTGCGCGACGGCATGGAGCGCCTCATCGTGGGCTACGAGCCCTACCCGGCGCTGGTGGTCGACGCCGGCTACACGGTGGTCGCCGCCAACCGGGGCATCGCGATGCTGCTGGAGGGCGTGCCGGAGCGGCTGACGACACCGGCGCCGAACGCGATGCGGCTCACCCTGCACCCGGAGGGGCTGGCGCCGCGCATCCGGAACCTGCGGGAGTGGCGAGGGCATCTGCTCGCGCAGATGGAGCGGCAGCTCGCACTGCACCGCTCGGACCAACTGCGTTCCCTGTACGAGGAGGTGACGGCGTATCCGGTGCCCGAGGACGCGCCCGGCGACGAACCGGCTGAGCCCGTACCGTACTTCGCGCTGCCGCTGCGGATCGAGCACGACGGCCGGATCCTGTCGTTCGTGTCCTCGATCTCCACCTTCAACACGCCGATGGACGTCACCGTCGCCGAACTGGCCATCGAGACGTTCCTGCCCGCCGATCCGGCGACCACCAAGTACCTGCACACACTGGCGGGTTGACGACGGTGTGAGCGTCCCGTCGGCTCGCCCTGGTGTGCGGGACGGCGTCACGTGACAGACTGCGCGCATACGGCGGCGCGTAGGGAGGGCGTGGCGTGAGTGAGCGGCGGGCTGCCCCCACCGTGGGCCAGGTGGTGCTCGGCAAACGGCTGCAGGAGCTGCGGGAGGCGGCGGGACTCAGCCGTGAGGAGGCCGCCCGGGTGCTCAGGGTGGCGTCGGCGACCGTACGGCGCATGGAGATGGCCGAGGTCGCGCTGAAGATCCCGTATCTGCAGGTGCTGCTCGAGACCTACGGCGTGGCCGAGGAGGAGGCCGTCGCGTTCGTGCGGCTGGCCGAGGAGGCGAACCAGCCGGGCTGGTGGCAGCGGTTCCACGACGTGCTGCCGGACTGGTTCAGCCTGTACGTCAGCCTGGAGGGCGCCGCCCGGATCATCCGCTCCTACGAGCCGCACTTCGTGCCCGGTCTGCTGCAGACCGAGGCGTACGCGCGTGCGGTGATGGAGGCCGGGACGATCGGGCAGACCGAGCCGGACGCGGTCGAGCGGCATGTGTCGCTGCGGATGGAGCGGCAGCGGCTGCTGGAGCGCGCCGACCCGCCCCATCTGTGGGTGATCATGGACGAGACGGTGCTCAGGCGCCCGGTCAGCGGGTGCGCCGCGGTGCTCCGGGACCAGCTGGACCGGTTGCTCGAGTACGCCGAGCGGGACCGGGTCACGCTCCAGATAGCCGAGTTCGCGGCGGGGCCGCACCCGGGGACGTACGCGCCGTTCACGCTGTTCCGGTTCGCCGAACCGGAGCTGCCGGACATGGTGTTCACCGAGTATCTGACCGGCGCCCTCTATCTGGACTCGCGCCGGGAGGTCGCCGCCCATCTGGAGGTGCTGGACCACATGACGGCCCGCGCCGCCTCCGCGCAGCGCACGCGCAAGATCCTGCGCGAGTACCGCGAGGACCTCTGACGCCCGCGGGGCGCCGCGCGTGTCAGGCCGCGCCTCCCCTGGTGTCGCGGTCCTCGTCCACGATCTCGGCGTCCACCACGCCCTCCTCGTCGGGGGCGTGGGTGCTCTGTTCGGTGGTCGGGCCGCCGGCGGCCGCGGCGCCCTCGTACATGGCCTGGCCCATCTTCTGGCTGACGGTGGCGAGTTTCTCCACGCCGGTGCGCAGGGCGGCGGTGTCGGCGTTCTGCTCCAGCAGGGTCTTCAGTTCCCCGGTCGCCTCCTCGACCTCGCTCCGGGTGGCCTCGGGCACCCGGTCGTGGTTGTCGCGCAGGAACTTCTCGGTCTGGTAGACGAGTTGCTCGGCCTGGTTGCGGGTCTCGGCCGCCTCCCGGCGCTTGCGGTCCTCCTCCGCGTACTGCTCCGCCTCCCGCATCATGCGGTCGATGTCGTCCTTGGGCAGGGCGGAGCCGCCGGTGACGGTCATCTTCTGCTCGCGGCCGGTCGCCAGGTCCTTGGCGGAGACGTGCATGATGCCGTTGGCGTCGATGTCGAAGGCCACCTCGATCTGCGGGACCCCGCGCGGGGCCGGCGGCAGGCCGGTGAGGTCGAAGACGCCGAGCTTCTTGTTGTAGGCGGCGATCTCGCGTTCGCCCTGGTAGACCTGGATGCCGACCGAGGGCTGGTTGTCGGTGGCGGTGGTGAAGATCTCCGAACGGCGGGTGGGGATCGTGGTGTTGCGCTCGATCAGCCGGGTCATGATGCCGCCCTTGGTCTCGATGCCGAGGGACAGCGGGGTGACGTCCAGCAGCAGCACGTCCTTGACGTCGCCGCGGATGACGCCCGCCTGGAGGGCCGCGCCGACCGCGACGACCTCGTCGGGGTTGACGCCCTTGTGCGGGTCCTTGCCGGTGAGGTCACGGACCAGGTCGGTGACGGCGGGCATCCGGGTGGAGCCGCCGACCAGGATGACGTGGTCGATCGCGGACAGCTCCACCCCGGCGTCCTGGACGGCCTGGTGGAAGGGCTTCTTGCAGCGGTCGAGCAGGTCGGCGGTCAGCTCCTGGAACTGGGCCCGGGTCATCTTCTCGTCCAGGTGCAGCGGGCCCTCGGCGGAGGCGGTGATGTAGGGCAGGTTGATCGAGGTCTCGGTGGAGGAGGACAGCTCGATCTTGGCCTTCTCGGCGGCCTCGCGCAGCCGCTGCACGGCCATCTTGTCGTTCGCGAGGTCGATGCCGTACTGCCCCTTGAACCGTTTCGCCAGGTGCTCGACGATCCGCTGGTCCCAGTCGTCGCCGCCCAGGTGGGTGTCGCCGTTGGTGGCCTTCACCTCGATGACGCCGTCGCCGATCTCCAGCAGGGACACGTCGAAGGTGCCGCCGCCGAGGTCGAAGACCAGCACGGTCTGCTCCTCGCCGCGGTCCAGGCCGTAGGCGAGGGCGGCGGCGGTCGGCTCGTTGATGATCCTCAGCACCTTCATGCCCGCGATCTCGCCGGCCTCCTTGGTGGCCTGGCGCTGGGCGTCGTCGAAGTACGCGGGCACGGTGATCACGGCGTCCGTGACGTCCTCGCCGAGGTAGGCCTCCGCGTCCCGCTTCAGCTTCTGCAGCACCCGCGCCGACAGCTCCTGCGCCCGCAGGCGCGCGCCGTCGACCGAGCCCTGCTCGGGGAACCGCCAGGCCGCGTCGCCCATGTGCCGTTTCACCGAGCGTGCGGTGCGCTCCACGTTCGTCACGGCCTGTCGCTTGGCGACCTCGCCGACCAGCACCTCGCCGTTCTTCGCGAACGCCACCACCGACGGGGTGGTTCGCGCGCCCTCCGCGTTGGCGACGACGGTGGGCTCACCGCCCTCCAGGACGGCCACCACCGAGTTCGTCGTCCCGAGATCGATCCCGACCGCACGTGCCATGGTTTCGTCCCCTTCCGCCCGGGCGTCTCCGGCACTCCCAGCACAGATCGTGCGCGCGACGCTGTCAATGCACGAGTGCCCGGAAACGGCGATGCCGCGCCCCCTCGCGGGGACACGGCACCGAAGGAGGTACGGGCGTCAGGCCAGCTCGGCCGTCAGCGTGATGGTGGTGCCGGCCAGGGCCTGGCTGACCGGGCAGTTCTTCTTGGCGTCCTCGGCGGCCGACTGGAAGGCCTGCTCGTCCAGGCCGGGCACCTCGCCGCGCACGGTGAGGTGGATGCCGGTGATGCCCGTGCCGGGCTGGAAGGTGACGTCGGCCTTGGTCTCCAGCCGGGTGGGCGGGGTGCCGGCGCCGGTCAGGCCGTGCGAGAGGGCCATGGAGAAGCAGCTGGAGTGGGCGGCGGCGATCAGCTCCTCGGGGCTGGTCTTGCCGTTCGCCTGCTCGGCGCGCGACGGCCACGACACCGGCTGCTGGCCGATGCCGGAGGAGTCGAAGGTGACGACGCCGCTGCCCGTGAGCAGTTCGCCTTCCCAGACGGTGTGCGCGGTGCGCGTGGTAGCCACGTTGGTTCCTTTCGCGTGGGGTCCCGTTCCCGGGTGTCCGTGGCCTATCCGATCACATCCGGGGTCGCCGCACGCTGAGGACCGGCCCACGAGGGGTGAACGGCGGACGTCGTGCCCGTGGCGGCGGACAGACCCGTCCGGGCCGCACTGTGGGGCGGTCCGTTCTCAGGCGGCCCGTTCCTCCTCCGTCTCCGCGGTGAGCGGCACTTGGGGGCCGGACAGCTCGCCGAGCCAGCGGCGCAGCACGCGGTGCACGTCCTCGGCGCCGGTGAGGTCCTCGCCGTGCCGGGCCGGCGCGGACAGGTCCAGCGGGGAGAGCAGGAACGGGTGGGACTGGGCGCCGCCGAGCCCGCCGTGGGAGCCGATCTGCTCCTCGAAGGCGAGGACTTCGCCGTCGGCGGGGTCGTGGGCGGAGTTCGGTGCGGGCGACGCGGACGAGCTCCGGGTCGACGGGGTCGTCGCCGTAGAGGACGGGCCGCCGGTCCCCCGCCTCGGCCGCCGCGGCCAGCGCCGGGGCCAGGCGGGGCAGCAGGTGCGGGTCGGGGTTGCCGGTGGACAGGTCGCGGCCGCCGGCGGGCACCTCCACGCGCAGCTCCCTGCGTCCGGTGGTGGCCGGTCTGGGCCGGACGCGGCTGCCGCGGCGGCCGGCGGTCTCGATCACCCCGCGCTCGCGCAGGGTGCGGTAGGCGGCCGCGACCGTGTTCGGATTCACCCCCAGCCGTTGCGCCAACTCCCGCATCGGGGGCAGGTGCTGGCCCGGCCGCAGCTCCCCCGCACCGACCGCGCGTTCGACGCTGGCCGCGATCTCTGCTGCGCCGCGCCCTTCGATCCGATACTCTCCTAGCACAAAAGACATTATGCACTAGTGCAATGAACATCGCCATGGAGGGACGCCATGCCGGGCACGACCGCCGAAGCCCAGTCCGCCGCCTACACCCCGACCGACCGCACCGTGCCCACGCGCTCCGCGGAACGGGCGTCGTACGACAGGGAGCTGGTGCACGCGATATTGGACGAGGGGTACGTCTGCCACCTGGGGTTCGTCCGCGACGGGGCGCCCGTGGTGCTGCCGACGCTGTACGGCCGGGTCGGCGAGCGGCTCTACGTCCACGGCTCCACCGGTTCCCGCCCGCTGCGGATGACCGGTACGGCCGACCCGGGCCTGCCGGTGTGCCTGACCGTCACCCATGTGGACGGGCTGGTGCTGGCCCGCTCCGCCTTCCACCACTCGATCAACTACCGCTCGGTCGTGGTGCACGGCGTGGCGCACGAGGTCACCGACCCCGAGGAGCGGCGGCTGGCGCTGGACGCGCTGGTGGACCACGTCGTACCGGGGCGGGCCGCCGACTCCCGGCCCGCGAACAAGAAGGAACTGGCCGCCACCGCGGTGATCCGCCTGGACCTGGATGAGGTCTCGGCCAAGGTCCGCACCGGCGGCGCCAACGACGATCCCGAGGACCTCGAACTGCCGCACTGGGCCGGGGTCGTCCCGCTCCGCAAGGGCTACGACGCCCCGGTGCCCAACGCCGACCTGACGCCCGGCATCGACCTGCCGGACTACCTGGCGGCACGGTAGTCACCGGGGAACGCCCCGGCTCCGCGGGCCCGCGCACGGCGAGGCCCGCGGAGCGTGAGCGGCACCTACGCGGCGGTGCCGCGCGCGGCCAGTTCCCGTTCCGCGCCGCCCGAGGCGAGCGGATCCGGGGAGCCCTTGGCGGGGGTGGAGGACTGGGCGATGAACGCGCCGGCCAGGACGATCACGCCGCCGGCGACCTGCGGTGCCGACAGGTGCTCGCCGAGCAGCACCCAGGCCAGCACGGTCGCGATCACCGCCTCCAGACAGGCGACGACACCGGCGACCTGCGGGGACAGCCGTCGCACGGACAGCACACCGGTGACGTACGCGATCACCGTGGCGACCAGCACGATCCAGGCCAGCAGGGCGAGGGCGGGTACGGCGGTGCCGTTCATGTCCGCGGAACCGGCCAGCACGGACCAGCGCATGGTCCAGGGGCGGGCGACGACCGTCAGCACGGCCGCGCCCACGAGCAGGCCGTAGGCGATGACACCGAGCGGGTCCGGCGCCTCGTCGCCCGCGTCGGTGCCCTGGTCCGACAGGACGAAGTAGCCGACCTGGCAGCAGGCGGCGCCGAGCGCGCACAGCAGGCCCAGCGGGTCGAAGCTCAGCCCCGACCAGACCTCCACCACACAGGCGAGTCCGCCCGCCGCGAGCACGACGCCGAGCGCGGCGGCGCGCGTGACGGGCCTGCGCTGCACGAACCGCACCCAGCCGAGCACCAGGGCGGGCGCCAGGTACTCGATGAGCAGCGCCACGCCCACCGGGATCCGGGAGAGGGCGGCGAAGTAGCAGGCCTGGACACCGGCGACGGCGAGCAGGCCGAACCCGGCGAGCAGAGCGGGGCGGCGGCGCGGCAGGGCGCGGTGCCGTACGGCGAGCGGCAGCATCACCACGGCGGCGCCGGCCACCCGCAGCCACACCACGTGCAGCGGGTCCAGCCCCGCCTCTATCAACGGCTTGGCGGCCACCCCGGACCCGCCGAAGGCCAGCGCGGAGACCAGCGCGAGACCGAGTCCCGCACCCCTGCCCCGGCTGCCCTGACTGCTCTCAGACGTATGCACCGGCACATGATGACAGTCGACGACAGGAGCGTCATCCCCGATGACACCTGTCTCACGGGATGGACGCCGGGGTCACCGCCTCAGCGGGCCGCGCCGCCCTCGTCGGCGTACTGGAAGCGGGCGCGCAGGTCATGGGCGGAGACGTCGGCGCGTTCGAGGACCTCGACGGCGCGGGAGCCCGGATCCGCGACGAGCCCGGCGAGCAGGTCGGACCCGGTGGCCCGGCCCTCGCCCCGGCGCCGCGCCCGCTCATGGGCGTACACGAGGGCGGCGGCCGCGGCCGGGGACCAGCCCCCTGCGTCCCTCGTCCCGCCGTCGCGGGGACCGGTCACGACGGCGATGGCGCCGGAGTCCTCCACGCTGCCCTGCCAGCGCAGGCCGTAGCCGATACTGCGCTGGACGAGATAGCCCAGGAGCCGGGCGAGCTGCGGCGGGCCGCCCACGGCGGAGCGGACCTCGGGGTCGTGCTCGAGGAGGGAGTGCAGCAGGTGGGCGGTGTCGATGTGCCGGTCCCCGTCCCGTACGGCCCTGCGGCGGGCACCCGCGACCACCGCCGCGAGCTCGGCGTCGAGCCCGGCGGCGTCGTCCGGGTACGGGTTCGCCTCGTCCTGGGCGGTCCGGTGGGCTGTACGGGGCTGCACACCTCCACCACATCAGCCCCGGCGGACCGAGTCATCCACGGGCGGAACCATTTGCGCGTCCCACGCCGAGTGGACATCGGCGTTCGGAATCTCATCCTTACGGAGGAGATCCGGCCGATCCGGCCCGAGGGGCGCGCGCCGTCTTGCCATGCGCCCCGCACGGGTGACACGACCCGTGGACCGGCCCCGCGCCGACCCTTTCTGACGGTTCATCAGTATTGAATGTTCACGGCTCTGCGGCTACGTTCCGCGACACCGTAGCCGGGTACGCCCGAACCGAAGGGGTGGTCGCATGGCCGAAGTCAGCGCGGAGGCACACATCCAGGCGCCGGCCGAGAAGGTGTGGAGCCGGCTCACCGACTGGCCGTCGTACGGGGAGTGGAACGCCACCCACACCAGCTTCCCCAAGGGCGGTCCGCAGACCCTGGCGGTGGGCGGCACGTTCCAGGAGAACATGAAGCTGATGGGCTTCCCGGCAGAGGTCGACTGGACGATCGAGGAGCTGGAACCGGCCCGGGTGTTCGCCATCCGCGGCAAGGGCCCGATGGCGGTGACCGTCGCCACCCGCTACACGCTCACCCCGGACGGGGACGCCACGACCCTGCGCATCGACGGCGAGTTCACCGGCGCCGCGGTGTCGCTGATGGCGGGCAAGCTCAAGGACTCGGCGACGGCCGCCCTGAACGAGTCGCTGCGCAAGCTCGGCGCACTGGTGGCCTGAGCCCGGACACGCGCGGGCGCCCCGCGGAGGTGTTCCGCGGGGCGCCCGGGCCGTCGTACGAGACTCAGTGCTCGTCGGCGAGGATGAGGTACAGCTTCTTGCGGGCGTCGTTGATGACGGCCAGCGCCTTCTCGCGCTGTTCCTTGCTGCCGGTCTTCCAGACCTGTCCGAAGGCCTCCATCAGACCGAAGCCGGCCTGCCGGATCTCACTGAGGGCCTCCCAGTCGACCCCGCGCGAGGCCTCCTCCCAGGGGGCGTCCGGCCCCTCGTCGGCGGCGGTGCGGCCGCTGTCGGTGAGGGAGAACAGCTTCTTGCCGCCCTCGCTCTCACTGGCGATCAGACCCTCGTCCTCCAGCAGCTGGAGGGTGGGGTAGACCGAGCCGGGGCTGGGCTTCCACGCACCGCCGCTGCGTTCGGCGATCTCCTGGATCATCTCGTAGCCGTGCATGGGCCGTTCCTTGAGCAGGGCCAGGATCGAGGCACGCACGTCACCGCGCCGCGCCCGCCCCCTGGGGCCACCTCGCCCTCGCGGGCCCCAGGGACCCGGTCCGAAGCCGGGGCCGCCGGGACCGAATCCCGGGCCGCCCGGACCGAAGGGCCCGAAGGCGGCCCGCCGGGCCTCGAATCCACCCATGCCCCGCCGGCCGGGGCCCTCGTGCCGATGTCCACGCTCGAATCCGTGGGTACGCATCGCGATCACTCCATTCCATCGCTGATCAGTCACGTATGCATCGCGTATCGTTCGCGATGCCTCAACGATATATCGGAACCGATCGCATGACAAGGCCCTTCCCGACAACTCGTCGAAGCTCGGCCCGTACGCGCGGGTGCGCGCGGCCGGAGTGCGGGAAACGTGCCAGGACTCGTGAATTGGCCTTGGTTGAGCGGCTGTCGGAGCCACTAGCTTCGGGGCATGCGCATTCGAATCGTGGACGCCTTCACCGACCGGCCCTTCGCCGGCAACCCCGCCGGGGTCCTGCTCCTGGACGACGTCTTCCCGGACGACGACTGGCTCCAGAACGTCGCCATGGAGGTCAATCACGCCGAGACGGCGTTCGCGCACCGGCTGCCCGAGGGCGGCGAGGCGGACTGGGCGCTGCGCTGGTTCACGCCCGTCGCCGAGGTCGCGATGTGCGGGCACGCCACGCTCGCCACGGCCCATGTCCTGCACACTTCGGGCGCCCACGAGGGCCCGGTGCGGTTCGCCACGCGCAGCGGCGTGCTCATCGCCACGCCCGGCGCGGACGGTTCCGTCACCCTCGACTTCCCCACCGCCCCGCTCACCCCGGTCGAGGTCCCGGACGGGGTCGCCGCCGCGCTGGGCGCGTCGCCGGTCGCCGCCTTCGACACCGGGGCGAACGTCGGTGACCTGCTGGTGGAGCTGGCGGACGAGAAGACCGTCCTCGGCCTCTCCCCCGACCACAAGTCCCTCGGCGCGTACTCCGCGCGCGGCATCATCGCCACCGCCCGCGCCGACGACCCGTCCCGGGGCTACGACTTCGTCTCGCGCTGCTTCTTCCCGAACGTCGGCATCGACGAGGACCCGGTCACCGGCAGCGCCCACACCGCGCTGGCCCCGCACTGGTCGGCCCGGCTCAGCCGCGACGACCTCACCGGGCTGCAGGCCTCCCGCCGCTCCGGGCTGGTCCGCACCGGGCTGCGGGGCGCTCGTACGCTGCTCACCGGCCGCGCGGTGACCGTCATCGAGGGCGAACTACGCGCCTGAGCGGCCGGTCCTCAGGCCGTCGGCAGCCAGCCCACCCTGCCCGCGAGGAGGGCGTAGCCGACGAACGCGCCGATGTCGAGCAGGGAGTGCGCGACGACCAGCGGACCGACCCGGCCCCAGCGGCGGTACAGCCAGACGAACACCACGCCCATGACCATGTTGCCGATGAAGCCGCCGACGCCCTGGTAGAGGTGGTACGAGCCGCGCAGGACCGCGCTGGCCACCAGTGCGGTCCCCGGGGTCCAGCCCAACTGGCCCAGCCTGCGCAGCAGATAGCCGACGACGATGACCTCCTCGAGGACCGCGTTCTGCACCGCGGAGAGGATCAGCACCGGGTACTTCCACCACACGGCGGGCAGCGCCTCGGGCACGACGGTGAGGTTGAAGCCGAGGCCGCGGGCGGCCAGGTAGAACGCGATCCCGGTACTGCCGATCACGGCCGCGATGCCGGCGCCCCGGGCGAGGTCGGGCCAGGGGCGGGTGCGGTCGAAGCCGAGGGTGCGCAGGCTCCTGCCCTCGCGCATCAGCAGGTGGGCGACCAGGGCCACCGGGACCAGGGCGGTCGCGATGCCGAACAGCTGCCAGGCGAGGTCGAGCCAGGGGCGGCCCGGGGCGGCCGAGGCGTTGAGGGTGGCCGCCTGTTCCTTCAGGCCGCCCGGCTTGGTGACCGAGCCGATGAAGCTGATCAGCGCGGAGACTCCGCTCGCCCCCAGCGAGAGCGCGAGGACGAGCAGCGTCTCGTCCCGCAGGATCCGCCGGGGGTCGCGCTCCCGCGCCCCGGATTCGGCCACCGAGTCAGCCTCCACCTGCACCCCTGCCTCCAGCCGGGCTCACGGGCCCACGGCCCACCTCTGCCCGCAAGGATCGCAGAAGGACACATAAGGCCGCCGTACCGGCCCACACCCCAGCCGACACGGCCTGCACACCGCCCAGCCCCTCACCGCCCGCCCCCGAACCCCCTCGCCCCCACCTGACGAACCGCCCGGCCCCGACCCCCTCGAACCCACCCGCCGAAGCGCCCCGGCCGCCCCAACCTCTCGATCACATCCGCCGAAGCGGCCTGCCACCAAACCCCCGCCGCCCCTCCCGCGAAGCAAGCCGGCCGCCAAGCCACGACCGCCCCTGGCGAATCGACCCAGTGCACAGCCCCATCGGCCCCACCCAGCGAAGCGACCGACACCAAGCCGCAGCGCCCCACCCCGCGAAACGACCCGCCGCCAAGGCCCACCACCCCACCCGGCGAAACGACCCGGCACCAAGCTCCCGTCGTCTCACCCGGCGAATCGGCCCCACCACCAGGCCCCCCGCCCCACCCAGCGGAGCGACCCGGTGTCGAAGGTCGCGTCGCTCCGCCCGGCGGTGTAACGGGGCGTTCCAGGCGCTCGGTCCGGGTTCAGCCCAGTGGGACGGGTTCTGGGAGGCCCACTGGCCAGGTGTGGACCGGTTCGCCGACGTGCATCAGCTCGGCGTAGCGCCGCGTCGTCGCGGCCAGGGCCGAGTCCCGGGTCAGACCCTGTTCCAGGGCCCGGTGGAAGGTGGCGGCCTGCCACGACGCGCCGTTGACCCGGCGCCGGCAGCGCTCCTCGATGACGCCCAGGTAGAGGTCCCGGTCGGCGGCCTCCACGCCCCACGCGTCCAGCCCCGCCGAGGCCAGCGGCAGCAGCTCGTCGCGGACCAGGGTCACCGCGTCGACCTCGCCGGTGCCGCCGTAGCGCCCCCGCCGGGGCCAGACGAAGCGCGCGTCGATGCCGTACCGGCACGCCGCGTCGAAGTTGGCCTCGGCCGCGGCGAACGGCAGTCGCGTCCACACCGGCCGGGAGTCCTCGGCGAGGGCCCGGACGAGGCCGTAGTAGAAGGCCGCGTTGGCGATCACGTCGGTGATGGTCGGGCCGGCCGGCAGCACCCGGTTCTCCACGCGCAGGTGCGGCACCCCGTCCGCGATGCCGTACACCGGCCGGTTCCAGCGGTAGATCGTGCCGTTGTGCAGGGTGAGTTCGGCGAGTTTGGGGATGCCGCCGGCGTCCAGGACCTCCAGCGGCTCCTCGTCGTCGCAGATCGGCAGCAGGGCCGGGAAGTAGCGCAGGTTCTCCTCGAACAGTTCGTGCGCCGAGGAGATCCAGCGCTCGCCGAACCAGGTGCGCGGCCGCACCCCCTGCGCCTGGAGTTCCGGCGGCCGGGTGTCGGTGGACTGCAGGAACAACGGCGGCCGGGACTCACGCCACAGTTCGTGACCGAACAGGAACGGTGAGTTGGCGCCGAGGGCGATCTGCGCCGCGGTCGCCACCTGGGCCGCGTTCCACACATCGGCGAACCGGCCCGGCGTGACCTGCAGATGCAGCTGCACGGAGGTGCACGCGGCCTCGGGCACGATGGACTTCGAGGTGCACACCAGATGCTCCACGCCCTCGATGTCGAGCCGGAAGTCCTCCCCGCGCGCGGCCACGATCTGGTCGTTGAGCAGGGTGTACCGGTCGACCTCGGAGAGGTTGGACGACACCAGGTCGTCCCGGTCGAGCGTGGGCAGAATGCCGATCATCACAATGCCCGCGTCGACCTCGCCGGCCTTGCGGTCGGCGTAGGCGAGCGAGGTGCGCAGTTCCTCGGCGAGCCGGTCGAATACCCGGCCCCCCAACCGGTGTGGCGCTATGTTCACTTCCAGATTGAACATCGCGAGTTCCGTTTGGAAGTCACGGCTCGCGATGCGCTCCAGCACCTGGCCGTTCAGCATTTTCGGCATGCCGTCCGGCCCGGCGAGATTCAGCTCGATCTCCACACCCATGAGGTTCTTGGGGCGGTCGAATCGCTTCTCGACCAGCAGCCGCTCCAGTCCCGTCAGGCACTTTTGGAGCTTTTCGCGGTAGCGCTGGCGATCGGACAGGTCGAACCGCCCTGCCACGACCTTCTCCCCCATCGAAGTGTCCCTCCTCGGATGGGCGGGCCGACGATCCGGCCGCCGGGCTCCCAAGTCAGGTGGGATGATGCCCAGCCGAAGCGATCGATAACGTCCCGCGCGGGCCCGTTGCCCGCTACTCTGTCGGAATGTTCCCCGCGGCACATTCACGGGGCATGCCGCAGGTCGCACATCCGTGTGCCCCGAACGCCTCGTGAAAAACGCCGACGACATTCGGCCGACCGCCACCGTAGCGTATTGCAAGGTCAGCAGCGGGTGACCGGTCTGAAAACCGGGATGAGACCCGCAAATCGACGGCCTATTCACGCCTTGCGCGACTTACCGGAATGCGATAGACGAAACATCGGCTGAACACGCGTCGTATAAACTTCGTCCACAAGGCGGGAGGGTGGCGCCCTCGGTCCTGGTCGTGCCGTTTTCCTGCCGTCCCGGTCGACGGACGGCTGGGCGAGCCGCGCCCTCGTTCTTCACCGACCCGGGCCACCTCTCCGCCTTCCCGTGAGCAGACAGCGCCGTCCGCCCCACCCTCCTCGCGCCGCCGCGCCTGTCGAATGAGAGGCGACCCACATGCCGCTGCACGTGCCCCCTGCCCCCGCGCCTGCCCTGCGTTCCGTCCTCACCGCCCTCGGTTCCCCCACCGCGGTCCGTGAGGCCCGTACCCCCTCCCTGCGTGCCGCGCAGGGTCCCGCGACCCCCGAACTCCCGCTGCCCGTCCATGTGCTGGACCGGATCACCGCACAGGGTCTGTCCGCCACCCGGCTGGCCGGCTGGCGGTTCCTGATCCGCTGCGGCGACCGGGCGGTGGCCGCGGCGGAGACGATGCTCACGCCCGACGGCTGGGCCTTCTCGCACTTCTTCGAGGGTCCGTACGTCCCCTCCACCGAACTCGCCCTGCAGCAGGCGGAGGCGCTGCAACAGCCCTACCAGGCACGGCTGCTGTCGGTGCCCGGCCTGTACATGCTCACGCTGTGGCTGCACGGCGACTGCACCGCCGACGGCGCGGAGGGGCATCCGGCCGCCACCGATCTGCTCGTCCCGCTCGCCCCGGCGCCGCCCGGCATATCCGCGCACCGGCCGCACCGGGTCGCCGAACTGCTGCCGGTGCTGACACATCGCGCCACCCGTCTCCCGCTGCTCGGCTCGCCGGCGGCCAGGCTGTGGTAGGGGCTCAGGACGAACGACCTCCAGGTGGTCTCCACC
>NZ_JBSGDB010000180.1:0-16717 GCF_053602155.1 Streptomyces sp. NPDC004561 | reverse complement strand
GGCCCCGTACGTTCCCGCCCCGAGCAGCTCCCGCGCGGCGCGGCGGACCAGGGCGTGGGCCGCCTGGGCGAGTCCGGAGCCCGCGCTGATCCGGGCGACGCCGAGCGCGGCCAGCTCGGCGACGGACGGCGCGCCGGGGGCCACCATCACGTTGAGCGGGCCGTCGATGCCCGCGACCAGCTCCTTGATCGTCCCCGGGTCGACGGCGCCGGGGACGAAGACGCCGTCGGCGCCCGCGGCGCGGAAGGCCGCGGCCCGCTCCAGGGTGAGGTCCACTCCCCCGGCCCCGCGCAGGAACGTGTCGATGCGCGCGTTGACGAACAGCGGCACGCCCGCCGCGTCGGCGGCCGCGCGGGCGGCGGCGACGCGCTCGGCCTGCTCGGCGACGGGCCTGAGCGGCGCGCCGTCCGCCGTGTGGCGGGCGTCCTCGATGTTGACGCCGACCGCGCCCGCGGCGAGCACGGCCCGGACGGTGCCGGCGACCCCTGCCGGGTCCTCGGCGTAACCGCCCTCGATGTCGGCGCTGACCGGGACCCGCACGGCGGCGGTGATCCGGGCGACGGCGTCCAGTGCACGGTCCCGGTCGAGACGGTCCCCGTCGGCCGCGCCGAGCGCCCAGGCGAGCCCGGCGCTGGTGGTCGCGACGGCCGCGGCGCCGGCCTCCTCGACGACGGCGGCGCTGACCGCGTCCCAGGCGTTCGGCAGGACCAGCGGCCGGCCCGGGACGTGCAGGGCGCGGAAGGCGAGAGCGGCATCGCGGAGCCGGGGGTGAGGCGTCATGGAGCCAAGCCAAGCAGCCGGTGCGCCGCGAACGCCGGCGTAAATCCGACGTCACCGTCGGCGGCGATTCAATCGCGTTGACAGCCGCCGGGCCTCCTCCTACGTTGTACGACGGTTCTGTTGCCGTCGATTGGAGAAGGACGTTGCTCGTCTGAGGTTCTGAGACACCGCGTCACACCGGTCAGGTGTGTCCGTGGCGTACGACCTCGGCGTTCGAGCCGTCCTCTGGCACAGGGCCTTTTCTCATGGCCTCCTGGTGCCCCAGGTCCTTCGGTCCTCGCCTCGCGGTGTCTCGACACGCGCCCGCCCGACCGCACCCACCCCATCGCGAGGCCTCCATGTCATCCTCACTCACCTGCACGTCCCTCTCCTTCGCCTGGCCCGACGGCACCGCCGTGTTCGACGGGCTCGACATCGCCTTCGGACCCGGCAGGACCGGGCTCGTCGGTGTCAACGGATCAGGGAAGTCGACCCTGTTGAGACTGCTGGCCGGCGAGCTCACCCCGGCCGACGGCACGGTCAGGGTCGCCGGCGAGATCGGCTACCTGCCGCAGAACGTCACCCTCGACACCGCGCTCCGCGTCGACCAGGCCCTCGGCATCGCCGAACGGCGGGAAGCGCTGCACGCCATCGAGGCCGGCGACGTCGCCGAGCGGCACTTCGAGACCCTCGGCGACGACTGGGACGTCGAGGAGCGCGCCCTCGTCACGCTCGGCGAACTCGGGCTCGGCCACATCGGCCTGGACCGCACCGTCGGCGAGGTGTCCGGCGGCGGGTCGGTGCTGCTGCGGCTGGCCGCGCTGCTGCTGCGCCGCCCGGACGCGCTGCTGCTCGACGAGCCCACCAACAACCTCGACCTGTACGCGCGCCGGCGGCTCCACCAGGCCGTCGCGGCCTGGCCGGGCGTGCTCGTCCTGGTCAGCCACGACCGGGAACTGCTCGACCTGGTCGACCAGATCGCGGACCTGCGCTCCGGCGAGGTCACCTGGTACGGGGGCAACTTCTCGGCCTACGAGGAGGCCCTCGCCGTGGAACAGGAGGCGGCCGAGCGAATGCTGCGCGTCGCCGAGGCCGATGTGCGCAAGCAGAAGCGCGAACTGGCCGACGCCCAGGTCAAGCTGGCCCGCCGCAAGCGGTACGGGCAGAAGATGTTCGAGTCCAAGCGCGAACCGAAGATCGTCATGGGCGCGCGCAAACGGGCCGCCCAGGAGTCGGCGGGCAAGCACCGCATCATGCACGAGGAACGGCTCGCCGAGGCCAGGGACCGTCTGGACGAGGCGGTGGAGGCCGTACGGGACGACGACGAGATCCGTGTCGAGCTGCCGTACACCGCCGTACCGCCCGGCCGGCAGGTGCTCACCCTGCAGAACCTGGAAATGGCCTACCACGCGCGCGTGGCGGGCGTTCTCGATCTGCGCGGTCCCGAGCGGATCGCGCTGGTCGGCCGCAACGGCGCCGGCAAGACGACGCTGCTGCGGACGGTCGCCGGGGAGCTGGCGCCGGTGGCGGGCGAGGTGCTGACGCACGTCCCGCTGCGGTTCCTGCCCCAGCGGCTGGACGTGCTGGACGACGAACTGACGGTGGTGGAGAACGTGGCCCGGTTCGCGCCGGGCGCCACCAACAACCGGGTCCGGGCGCGTCTCGCCCGCTTCCTGTTCCGGGGCGCGCGGGCCGACCAGAAGGCGGCCACGCTGTCCGGCGGCGAGCGCTTCCGGGCCGCTCTGGCGGCGCTGATGCTCGCCGAACCGGCGCCCCAGCTGCTGCTGCTCGACGAGCCGACCAACAACCTCGACATGGCGAGTGTGCGGCAGCTGACCTCGGCCCTGGAGTCGTACGAGGGCGCGCTGCTGGTGGCCAGCCACGACCTGCCGTTCCTCGAGTCGCTCGGCATCACCCGCTGGCTGCTGATGGAGAAGGGAGAGCTGAGGGAGACCACACCGGAGGAACTCGGGCATCCCGCCTAGCGTCGGCGGATCTCAGGAGGGCCACAGCCTGACAACGAGGGTTTTGTCCGGGCCGTCGTGGACTGCATGATGGCGGACCGGTACCGCATCACCGGCGCCGCACACCGCACCACCGATTCGAAAGGCCGCTCGTGCCCAGCAAGAAGGCCCTGGTCCGCCGCCCCAGCCCGCGCCTCGCCGAAGGCCTGGTGACGCACGTCGAGCGGGAGAAGGTCGACGTCGGGCTCGCCGAAGAGCAGTGGGAGGCCTATGTCGAGGCGCTGCGCACCCACGGCTGGGAGACGATCGAGGTCGAACCGGCCGAGGACTGCCCGGACTCGGTGTTCGTCGAGGACACCGTCGTGATGTACCGGAACGTGGCGTTGATCACCCGGCCCGGCGCCGAGTCCCGGCGCACCGAGACGGCCGGTGTCGAGGAGGCGGTGGCCCGTCTCGGCTGCTCGGTGAACTGGATCTGGGAGCCGGGCACGCTGGACGGCGGTGACGTGCTGAAGGTCGGCGAGACGGTCTTCGTCGGCCGGGGCGGGCGGACCAACGCGGCCGGTGTGCAGCAGTTGCGGGCCGCCTTCGAGCCGCTGGGCGCCCGGGTGGTGGCCGTGCCGGTGAGCAAGGTGCTGCATCTGAAGTCGGCCGTGACCGCGCTGCCGGACGGCACGGTCATCGGGCACATCCCCAAGGTGGACCGGCCCTCGCTGTTCCCGGGTTTCCTGTCGGTGCCGGAGGAGTCCGGCTCGCACGTGGTGCTGCTCGGCGGCCACAAGCTGCTGATGTCGGCGAGCGCCCCGAAGACGGCGGAGCTGCTGACCGACCTCGGCCACGAGGTGGTCACGGTGGACATCAGCGAGTTCGAGAAGCTCGAGGGCTGTGTGACCTGCCTCTCGGTGCGCATGCGGGAGTTGTACACCTGAGGGGGTGATCCCCTCCCCCGGACAGCCCCGGGACCTGCGGGTCCCGGGGCTGCTTCGGCACACCCTCAACGCCGCGCCGGGCGGGGGCTGATCAGCGATCTTTACGACAGCCTTAACCTACGGCTTCGTAACCTACGGCTTCGTAGCCTACGATCACGTAGGTTCCGGCACCGCTCGCCGGTACACCCCTTCTCATTCTCCCCCTCGGTTCGGCGTCCCCCTGGAGTTCCCGTGACGATCACCTCCCCTCACCTCGGCAGCCCGTCCGTCTGGACCGACGCGCGACTGCTGTACGCACTGGAGGAAGTCGTCGAGAAGGAGCTGAACCGCCATCTGAAGGTCGCCAAGGACTGGATGCCGCACGAGTACGTGCCCTGGAGCGACGGACGCAACTTCCCGGGCGTGTTCGAGGACGGCGAGGCCTGGGGCAAGGACCAGTCCAAGGTGACGGAGATCGGCCGCACGGCCCTCGTGGTCAACCTGCTGACCGAGGACAACCTGCCGAGCTACCACCACGAGATCGCCTCGCTCTTCGGCCGCGACGGCGCCTGGGGCACCTGGGTTCACCGCTGGACGGCGGAGGAGGGCCGGCACGGCATCGTCATGCGGGACTACCTGCTCACCTCGCGCGCGGTGGACCCGGACAAGCTGGAGCAGTTCCGCATGGCGCACATGAGCGAGGGCTTCGAGTCCGACAACCGGCACTCGATGCTGCACTCGATCGCCTATGTCGCCTTCCAGGAGCTGGCCACCCGGATCTCGCACCGCAACACCGGCCACCAGTCCGGCGACCCGGTGTGCGACCGCATGCTCGCGCGCATCGCGACCGACGAGAACCTGCACATGGTCTTCTACCGCAACCTGGTGAGGTCGGCCTTCGAACTCGCCCCCGACCTGACGATGCAGGCCGTGCGGGACGTGGTCGTGAACTTCCGGATGCCCGGGCACGGCATCCCCGGCTTCGAGCGGGCCGCCGCGCAGATGGCGATCGGCGAGGTCTACAACCTGCGCATCCACCACGACGACGTGCTGCAGCCGGTGCTGCGCTTCCTGAAGGTCCTGGACATCGACGGCCTCGGCCCCGAGGGCCGTCAGGCGCAGGAGGAACTCGCTCTGTTCATGGGCGGGCTGGACGCGGAGGCCTCGAAGTTCGACGAGAAGCTGGCCGCCCGCAAGGCCCGGATGGCGGCACGCGCCGCCGGATGACGCCGTTGGCGCCCCGGGCCGGCCGGGCGCGCCGAGCGGTACGGAGGCGGGCAGAGCGGCGCGGGGCATGCGCGCCGAGTTCTGGGGGCGGCCCGATCAGCCGGAGGTGCGCCTGAGGGCGAGGCGTTCCTTCTCGGACAGGCCGCCCCAGACGCCGAAGCGCTCGTCGTTGGCCAGCGCGTAGTCCAGGCAGGCCGAGCGCAGCTCGCACATCCCGCAGATGCGCTTCGCCTCGCGCACCGAGCTGCCCGGCTCGGGGAAGAAGAAGTCCGGCCCGGTCTGCGCGCACAGGGCCTGCGCCTGCCAGGTGTCGTCGGCCGGGGTGATCGTTTCGAAGTGCATGGCCAGGATCGTGCCGCGCGTCGAAAAACGTTCGATCAACGCGCGCTCAACGTCGCGGCCGTGGCCTCCGGCCGCGTCGATGATGCTCCCAGGGACCACGCCCGCGCACGGCGGCGCGCGCGGAAGGACCGAAAACCGGGTGAACGCGCGCCGTCACCCAGGGTGATGCCCGATGTCGGTCCGGCGCGTCCCGCGCCTTCGGCGGCGATTGTCAGTGGGCGGTGCCAGACTCGGCAGTGCAGAGGACGGGACCCCCTTCGAGGAGGGCGACACATGCTCACCACCCGTTTCGTCAACGGCGCCCCGAACTGGCTCGACATCGGCACTCCCGACATCGACGGCGCCCTCTCCTTCTACGGCGGCCTCTTCGGCTGGCAGTTCCAGTCGGCGGGGCCGGACGCCGGCGGCTACGGCTTCTTCCAGCTGGACGGCAGGACCGTCGCCGGCGGTATGCAGATCGGTCCCGAGCAGGGCCCGCCGGCCTGGACGGTGTACTTCCAGAGCGAGGACGCGCAGGCCACCGCCAAGACGGCCGAACAGGCCCACGGCGGTGTGCTGTTCCAGCCCCTCGACGTGATGGGCCAGGGGCACATGGCGGTCCTCGCCGACCAGGCGGGCGCGCCGTTCGGCATCTGGCAGCCGGGCCTGACCAAGGGCGTGGACGTGGCGAGCGAGCCGGGCTCGCTGTGCTGGGTCGAGCTGTACACGCCGGACATCGCGGCGGCGGCCGCCTTCTACCACCGGGTGCTCGGCCTGGAGACCTCGGCGGTGCCCTTCCCCGGCGGGACGTACACCTGCGTCAACCCGGGCGGTGCCGGGGACGACTCGATGTTCGGCGGGATCGTGCCGCTGGCCGACGACCCCGACGAGGTGGGGAGCCGGCCGTACTGGCTGCCGTACTTCGAGGTGGCGGACACCGACGCCGTGGTCGCCCAGGCACAGCGGCTCGGCGGGATGGTGCGGATGCCGCCGACGACGGCGGAGGGCGTGGGCCGGATGGCCAAGCTCGCCGACCCGTACGGCGCCCGCTTCGCGGTGATCACGAGCGAGTCGCCGCAGGGCTGAGCCGCGACGGGCCGAGCTAGGCGGACGCGCGTCGTATCAGCGTGGTCGGCAGGACCACGCCGGACGACGGCGTGTCCGCCGCCCGCTCGGCACGGCCACCGGCGGGCGCGCCGCCCAGCAGCAGGCGGGCCATCAGCCGGCCCATCTCCTCGATGTCCTGACGGACCGTGGTCAGCGGCGGGTCGGCCTGCTCGGCCAGCGGCAGCATGTCGTCGAAGCCGATCACGGCCACGTCCTCGGGTACCCGGCGGCCGGTCTCCCGCAGGACGCGCAGCGCGCCGAGGGCCGTGAGGTCGTTGGCGGCGAACACGGCGTCCACGTCCGGGAAGCGGCCGAGGAGCTCCCGCATGGCGTGCTCGCCGCCGGCCGGAGTGAAGTCGCTCTCCACCACCAGCCCGGGGTCGCCGTCGCCGACGACGTCCCGGTAGCCGTCGAGCCGGTCCACGGCCGAGGTCTGGTCCAGGGCGCCGGTGATGTGCGCGATGCGCGTTCTGCCGAGTCCGGCGAGATGGCGCACGGCCGCCCGGGCCCCGCCCCGGTTGTCGCTGTCCACGTACACCGCGGTGCCGGTGCCCTCGCGCCAGCCGGGCCGCCCGCCGAACACGGTGGGCACACCGGCGTCGTGGATCAGCCCGGGCAGCGGGTCGTCGAGGTGCAGGGAGAAGACGAGCGCGCCGTCGACATGGCCGCCGGCGAGATACCGGGCCACGCGCGCGTGGTCGTCCCGGCCCTCGGTGAGCAGCAGTACCAACTGGTTGTCGTGGGCTGTCAGTTCCTTGCTGATGCCGCGCAGTTGCAGGGCGAAGAAGGGGTCGGTGAAGACGCGGGTCTCGGGTTCGGCGATGACGACCGCGACGGCGTCGTGCCGCTTGGTGACGAGGCTGCGTGCCGCCTGGTTGGGGACGTAGCCCAGTTCCTCCACGGCCCGCCGCACCCGTTCGGCCAGGGGCTCCCGGACGCCGTCCCCGCCGTTGACCACCCGGGACACGGTGGCCCGGGACACCCCGGCACGCGCGGCCACGGCCTCCAACGTGGGACGCGACACTGCCTCGGTCACTGCGGAACTCCTCATCAGCGGGCTGCCGATCAGGATAACCGCGGGGTGAGCACACCGCGGGTGCCTGAACCGGGGTTCGCCGCACGGCCTCTGACACGCGCCGGGCGGCCGGGGCACCGAACCGGCGGCCTCCGGATCACTTCGGGTCGGTGCCCGGGTCACCCCGGCATGATCGCGCACGGGGACCGTCGCGGCCGGCTGCTCGCGGGTAAGCGCCGGGACTAGGACGTCGGCTCGTGGCGGGCCCGGCTCGGCTGGACGCGTTTCGGTTCGCCCGGCATCTTCGGGTACTCCGGCGGGTACGGCAGGTCGCCGAGGCCGTGGTCGTGCTCGTCCCGGCGGGCCAGCTCCAGCAGTGCCTCCAGGGAGTACGCGTGGTCGTCCATGTCGGCGTGCACGTCGCCGAGTTCGGCGAACCGGGCCGGCATGGTGGCGAGGTCGAAGTCCCGGGGATGGGCGACGCCGACCTCCTCCCAGCGCAGCGGCGCGGAGACGGGGGCGTACGGGCGGGGCCGTACGGAGTAGGCGGAGGCGATGGTGCGGTCGCGGGCGGTCTGGTTGTAGTCCACGAAGATGCGCTCGCCGCGCTCCTCCTTCCACCACTTGATGGTGACCTGCTCGGGCATCCGCCGTTCCATCTCCCGGCCCACGGCGATCGCGGCGCGGCGCACCTGGGTGAAGGTCCAGCGCGGCTCGATGGGCACGAAGACGTGCAGGCCACGGCCTCCGGAGGTCTTCGGCCAGCCGCGCAGCCCGCCGAACTCCTCCAGCACGGCGCGCAGTTCATGGGCGGCGCGGACGGCGTCGGCGTAGTCGGTGCCGGGCTGCGGGTCGAGATCGATGCGGAGTTCGTCGGGGTGCTCGACGTCAGTGGCGCGCACCGGCCAGGGATGGAAGGTGAGGGTGCCGTACTGGGCGGCCCACACCACGGCGGCCTGCTCGGTGGGGCACATCTCGTCGGCGCTGCGTCCGCTGGGGAAGGTGATGTGGGCGGTCGGGATCCAGTCGGGCATGCCCTTGGGCGCCCGCTTCTGGTAGAACCACTCGCCGCCGATGCCGTCGGGGTAGCGCTCCAGGGTGGTGGGGCGGTCGCGCAGGGCGCGCAGGATGCCGGGGCCCACGGAGACGTAGTACCGCGCGAGGTCCAGCTTGGTGAAACCCCGCTCCGGGAAGAAGACCTTGTCCGGGCTGGACAGCCGTACGGTCCGCCCGGCCACCTCCAGTTCCACCGCAGCACCCATGCGGCCACCGTAGGCGCACCCCGCACGGCTCGCACACCGGGCGAAGGCGGATGCGCGCGAGCAGAATCGGACCCATGGATCTCCCCGTCATGCCGCCCGTGAAGCCGATGCTCGCCAAGTCGGTGGCGAGGATCCCGCCCGGAATGCACTACGAGGCGAAGTGGGACGGGTTCCGCGCGATCGTGTTCCGGGACGGGGCCGAGATCGAGCTGGGCAGCCGCACCGGAAAGCCGCTCACCAGGTACTTCCCCGAGCTGGTCGCGGCGCTCGCGGAGCGGGTGCCCGAGCGGTGCGTGCTCGACGGGGAGATCGTGATCGCGCGCGGCGGCCGGCTGGACTTCGACGCGCTGACCGAGCGCATCCACCCGGCCGCCTCCCGGGTGCGGACGCTGGCCGAGCGGACCCCGGCCTCCTTCGTCGCCTTCGACCTGCTCGCGCTGGACGACCACGCCCTGCTCGACGTGCCGCTGACCGAGCGCCGGGCCCTGCTGGACCGGGCCCTCGCCGGGGCGACGCCGCCGGTGCATCTGGCGCCGGCGACGACGGACCTCGACGTGGCGCAGCAGTGGTTCGAGCAGTTCGAGGGCGCCGGTCTCGACGGGGTCGTGGCGAAGCCGCTCACCCTGCGCTATCTGCAGGACGAGCGCGCCATGTTCAAGATCAAGCACGAGCGGACGGCGGACGTCGTCGTGGCCGGGTACCGCCTCCACAAGAGCGGCCCGGTGGTGGGCTCGCTGCTGCTGGGCCTGTACGACGACGCGGGCAGGCTGCAGCACGTGGGCGTGTCGGCCGCCTTCTCCATGAAGAGGCGGGCCGAACTCGTCGAGGAGCTGGAGCCGCTGCGGATGGACGACGTCGCCGGGCACCCGTGGGCGGCCTGGTCGGACGAGTCCGCCCACGAGACGGCCCGGCTGCCGGGCGCGCCCAGCCGCTGGTCCGGCAAGAAGGACCTGTCGTGGGTGCCGCTCAGCCCGGAGCGGGTGGCCGAGGTCGCCTACGACCACATGGAGAGCGGGCAGCGCTTCCGCCACACGGCCCGATTCCGCCGCTGGCGCCCCGACCGCACCCCCGAGAGCTGCACCTACGCGCAGCTGGAGGAGCCGGTGCGCTACGACCTCGCGGAGATCCTGGGCGAGAAGGACCGCGGCTGAGCCGGGCGGTCCCGGGTGCCGCGCGGCCCGGCCGGGCGGTCCGGGGCCCTACGGCTGCATGAGGATCTTGATGGCGCCGTCCTGCTTGTGCTGGAACATCTCGTAGGCGTGCGCCGCCTCCGAGAGCGGCATCCGGTGGGTGGCGAAGTCCTGGACGCCCAGGGGGTCCGCTTCGGTCAGGTAGGGCATGATCTCGTCGGTCCAGCGACGGACGTTGGCCTGTCCCATGCGCAGCTGGATCTGCTTGTCGAACAGGGTGAGCATCGGCATCGGGTCGGCCATGCCGCCGTAGACGCCGCTGAGCGAGATGGTGCCGCCCCGCCGGACGAGGTGGATGGCCATGTAGAGGGCGCCGAGCCGGTCGACGCTGAAGTGTTCGGCGAGCGGCCCGCTGATCTTGCGGGGCAGCATACCGGTGGCCGTCTGGGCGAGCTTGGCGGCGGCGCTGCCGTGGGCCTCGGTGCCGACGGCGTCGATCACCGCGTCCGGGCCCCGGCCGCCGGTCACGTCGCGGATGGCGTGGATCAGCGCCTTCTCGTCGTCGAAGGCCCTGAGGTCGTAGGTCTCCACGCCCCGCCGGCTCGCCCGGGCGAGCCGTTCGGGCACCAGGTCGACGCCGAAGACCCGTTCTGCGCCGCGCGCCATGGCGATCCGGCAGGACATGTCGCCGATCGGGCCGAGGCCGAGGACGGCCACGGTGCCGCCGGGCGGGACGGCGGCGTACTCGACCGCCTGCCAGGCGGTGGGCAGCACGTCGGAAAGGTAGACGAAGCGGTCGTCCGGCGGGCCCTCGGGCACCTTGATCGGGCCGAACTGCGCCTGCGGCACGCGCAGATACTCGGCCTGGCCGCCGGGCACGGCGCCGTACAGCCGGGTGTAGCCGAACAGGGCGGCGCCCATGTCCTCGCCGGTGACCTGTGTGGTCTCGCACTGGGTGGGCAGCCCGGTCGAGCACATGAAGCAGTGCCCGCAGGCGATCTGGAACGGCACCACGACCCGGTCGCCGGGCCGCAGGTTCGGCACCTCCGAGCCGACCTCCTCGACGATGCCCATGGGTTCGTGGCCGAGGATGTCCCCCGGGGTCATGAACGGGGTGAGCACCTCGTACAAGTGCAGGTCCGAGCCGCACAGTCCGGTGGACGTGATGCGGATGACGGCGTCCGTGGGCTGCTCGATCCGTGGGTCGGGCACATTCTCGACCCGTACGTCCCGCCTGCCCTGCCAGGTGACTGCCTTCATGGGGTCGCGCTCCCTTGGTCGCGTGCGCGCCGGTATTCCCTGGCGCGTCCGGTGGTCGCGTGCGCGCCGGACTGCCCCGGCGCGTCCCTTGCGCGGTGGCCCCCGGGTACCCGTGCGCATGGGCGCCGAACCCCCAGGTAGGCGGGGCGGCCGCCCCCGGGACATGCGGTCGGCCGGCCCTGGCGCACGGCGTCGGACACGCGGACGGCCGACCCTGGCGCACGGCGTCGGGCACGCGGACGGCCGGCCCTGGCGGGCGACCGGATGGGACCGGGTATGGCCAGTGATGATCCGATGAGCGCACAATCGGACGAAACGAACGGGGTGGCGACGGTGCATTCCGGACACAGGGCGCGCACGCGACGCGCCTCGCTGAGAGCGGCACTGCTGGCCGCCGCGCTGACGGTCTCCTTCACCGCGGGCTGCGCACACCACGGCCAGGGCGACGACCGCGGCCCGCACCGCACCCCGACGCCGACCCGGCCCCCGGCGCCCACGCGGTCCGCCGCCGCGGCCGGCTCCCCGCTCGCCGTGAAGATCGACAACGTGGCCGCGGCCCGCCCCCAGACCGGGCTCGACGCGGCCGACGTGGTGTACGCGGAGCAGGTGGAGGGCGGCCTGAGCCGGCTGCTCGCGGTGTACGCGACCAGGCTGCCGCGGACCGTCGGACCGGTGCGCAGCGCCCGCGAGTCCGATCTGGAGTTGCTGCGCCAGTTCGACCGGCCCCACCTCGCCTTCTCCGGCGCCCAGCGCAAGCTGCTGCCGCTGATCGGCAAGGCGCCGCTGCGAGCCGAGTCGGCCGACGAGGTCCCCCGCGCCTACTACCGGGGCACCGCGAAGTCCGCACCGCACAACCTCTATCTGCGCCCCTCCGCCCTGCTGCACTCCGCGCCGGGCAGGTCGGCGCTGACCATGGGCTTCCGCTACGGCCCGGCGCCGGCCGGCGGCACCCCCGTGACCTCGCGCACCGTGCGCTACCCCGCGGCCCGCTTCGCCTTCACCTGGTCCGCCGCACGGCACGGCTGGCTGGTCGCGATGGACGGCACGCCCACGGCGACGACCGACGGCGCCCGGCCGGCCCCGCCGACGGTCGTCGTGCAGTACGTCAGGATCCGCGCCTCCCGGTTCCACGACGTACTCGGCAACCGCACGCCGTACACCGAGACGGTCGGCTCCGGGAAGGCGGAGGTGCTGCGCGACGGGCGGTCCTTCGACGCCACCTGGTCGCGGCCGGCCGCGGCGGGCGGTACGGCGTTCACGGCGGCGGACGGCAGCCCGCTGGCCTTCGCCGCCGGCCAGGTGTGGGTGGTGTTCGCGCAGGCCCGGTGACCGGCGCGGCCCGCCGAGGCCGGGCCCTCAGTCCTGCTGGGCGACCGGCGGCTCGGCCGGGTTGCGCAGGCCCTCGGCCGCGTCCGCGACCCGGCGGACCAGGTCGAAGAAGACGGTCTGCTCCTCGGGGGACAGCGGGGCGAGGAACACCTGGTTCATCCGGGCGACGCGCACGGTCAGCTTGCGGTGGCTGCGCAGGCCCTCGTCGGTGAGGCGGAGCTGGAAGCGCCGGCCGTCCTCCGGGTCGCGCACCTTGTGCAGCAGCCCACGGCGGCCGAGCCGGCTGATGACCTCGGCGATGGTCGACCGGTCCAGGCCCACCCGCTCCCCCACGGTCCGCTGGTCCAGGCCCGGCTCGGCGACGAGCGCGTTCATGACCGCGAACTGCGGTGAGGTGGTCTCCTCGGAGACCATCGTGTTCCACAGGAGGTAGTGCGCCTGCTGGAGCCGCCGGGCCAGATGCCCGGGATGGGTGGCGAGGTCCGCCGCGGCCATGTGCACTCCCCTGGTCGATTCGTAGGTGCACTGAACAATACTCGCCGCCCGACTCGCCTGTCTCTCCTTCCGGTCGCCTATTGGTCCATCTCTTGACGGTTCTTGCTCCCGGTGGCAGCGTGAGGGACACCTCGATGAATTAATCAGTGCCCTGATTAATGGCGAAGAGATGGGGGCTTCACGGATGGACAAGGTGGTCGCCACGGCCCTGGAGGCGGTGGCCGATGTGCCGGACGGCGCGTCGCTGGCGGTGGGCGGGTTCGGGCTGAGCGGTGTGCCGAACGCGCTGATCGAGGCGCTGTACGAACGCGGGGTCGGCGGGCTGGGCGTGGTGTCGAACAACTGCGGGGCGATGGAGTCCGGTCTCGCGGTGCTGCTGGCGGCCGGGCGGATCGCGCGGGTGACCGGCTCCTACATCGGCGCCAACAAGGAGTTCGCCCGCCAGTACCTGGCCGGTGAGCTGGAGGTGGAGCTGATCCCCCAGGGCACGCTCGCGGAGCGGCTGCGGGCCGGCGGCGCCGGTGTCCCCGCCTTCTACACGCCGGCCGGGGTGGGCACGCAGGTCGCCGAGGGCGGGCTGCCGTGGCGCTACGACGGCTCGGGCGGGGTGGCGCTGGCGTCGCCGCCGAAGGAGGTGCGGGAGTTCGACGGCACCGAGTACGTGCTGGAGCGCGGGATCCGCACGGACTTCGCGCTGGTGCGGGCGGCGAAGGGCGACCGGCACGGGAACCTGGTGTTCAACAGGTCCGCCCGGAACTTCAACCCCCTGGCCGCGATGGCCGGGCGGGTCACGATCGCCGAGGTGGAGGAACTGGTCGAGCCCGGCGCCCTCGACCCGGACGCGGTGCATCTGCCGGGCATCTTCGTGCAGCGGGTGGTGGCGCTCACCCCGGAGCAGGCGGCGGACAAGAAGATCGAGCGGCGGACGGTGAGCAGCTGATGGCCTGGACGCGTCAGGAGATGGCCGCCCGTGCGGCGCGCGAGCTGCGAGACGGCCAGTACGTCAACCTCGGCATCGGCCTGCCGACGCTGATCCCCAACTACCTGCCGCAGGGGGTGGAGGTGGTGCTGGAGTCGGAGAACGGCATCCTGGGCACCGGCCCCTACCCCACCGACGAGCAGGTGGACCCGGATCTGATCAACGCGGGCAAGGAGACCGTCACCGTTCTGCCGGGCTCCTCCTTCTTCGACTCGGCGCTGTCGTTCGCGATGATCCGCGGCGGGCACATCGACGTGGCCGTGCTCGGCGCGATGCAGGTCTCGGCCGGCGGTGACCTGGCGAACTGGGCGGTGCCGGGCAAGCTGATCACCGGGATCGGCGGCGCCATGGACCTGGTGCACGGCGCCCGGCAGGTGATCGTGGCGATGACGCACAGCGCGAAGGACGGCTCGGCGAAGATCCTCAAGGAGTGCACGCTGCCGCTCACGGGCAAGGCGTGTGTGAACCGGGTCATCACCGACCTCGGCGTCCTGGACGTCACACCGGACGGGCTCGTCCTCGTCGAGACCGCGCCGGGCGTGAGTGTCGACGAGGTCGTCGCCGAGACCGACGCTGAACTGATCGTCGCGGAGGACCTGCTGTGAAGCCCGTTTACATCGTCGACGCGGTCCGTACCCCCATCGGCCGCTACAACGGCGGGCTGGCAGCGGTCCGGCCCGACGATCTCGCCGCCCACGCCCTGCGCGAACTCCTCGCCCGCACCCCGGAGCTGGACCCGGCGCGGATCGAGGACGTCTACCTCGGCAACGCCAACGGCGCCGGCGAGGAGAACCGCAACGTGGCCCGCATGGCCGCCCTGCTCGCCGGACTGCCCACCAGCGTCCCCGGTGTCACCGTCAACCGGCTGTGCGCCTCCGGCCTCGAAGCCGTCGTCCAGGCCGCCCGCGCCATCGCCGTCGGCGACGCCTCCGTCGCGGTGGCCGGCGGCGTGGAGTCCATGACCCGCGCCCCGTACGTCCTGCCCAAGAGCGACCGGCCCTTCCCGGCCGGGCACACGGAGCTGTACTCCACCACCCTCGGCTGGCGCATGGTCAACCCGGCCATGAACCCCGAGTGGACCATCCCCCTCGGCGAGAGCGCCGAACTGATCGCCGACAAGCACGGGATCACCCGGGAGCAGCAGGACGAGTTCGCCCTGGCCTCCCACCGGAAGGCCGCAGCGGCCCGGCGACAGGGTCTGTTCGACGTGAAGTCGGCGCCCGTCGCCGTTCCGCGGCACAGGGGCGAGCCGGTCCCGTTCGCGGCCGACGAGTGTGTACGGCCGGACGCCTCGCTCGCCGCGATGGCGAAGCTGAAGCCGTCGTTCCGCACCGAGGGCGGCACCGTCACGGCGGGCAACGCCTCCCCGCTCAACGACGGCGCCGCGGCCCTGCTGCTGACCGACGAGGAGGGCCTGCGGGCCACCGGCCGCGAACCCCTGGCCCGGATCTCCGCGACCGGTGTGTCCGCGATCGACCCGCACTACTTCGGACTGGCCCCCGTCGAAGCCGTCGACCGCGCACTGGCCAAGGCGGGCAAGGGATTCGACGACCTGTCGGTCCTGGAGCTGAACGAGGCCTTCGCCGCCCAGGTCCTCGGCTGCCTCGCCGAATGGCCCGAGTTCGACCCGACGATCCTCAACCCCCAGGGCGGAGCGATCGCGCTCGGCCACCCGCTCGGCGCCTCGGGAGCCCGTCTCGCCGGCACCGTCGCCCACCAGCTCGCCCGCCGCGGATCCGGCACCGGCGTGGCCACCCTCTGCATCGGCGTGGGCCAGGGCCTCGCCCTCGTCCTCGAACGCTGAGCGCCGACCCCTAGGACTGACTTCCCATGAATCCCACCCAAGCCGACATCGACCTGGAGATCGCCGCGGAGCACGCCGCGTACGGGAAGCGGGTCGCCGACGGCGCGCCCGTGGAACACCACCCGCGACGCGACTACGCGCCCTACCGCTCCTCCGTGCTGCGCCATCCGCAGCAGCCCCTGGTCGCGATCGACACCGCCAAGGACCCGGAACTGGTGGAGCTGCACTCCCCCGCCTTCGGGGAGCGCGACATCACCGGGATCGACAACGACCTCACCCGGCAGCACACCGGGGAGCCCATCGGTGAGCGGATCACCGTCTCCGGGCGGCTGCTGGACCGTGCCGGACGCCCGGTCCAAGGGCAGCTGATCGAGATCTGGCAGGCCAACTCGGCCGGCCGCTACGCGCACCGGCGCGAGCAGCACGACGCCCCGCTCGACCCGAACTTCACCGGCGCCGGCCGCACCCTCACCGACGCCGAGGGCCGCTACCACTTCACCACCGTCCAGCCGGGCCCGTACCCGTGGCGCAACCACGTCAACGCCTGGCGCCCCGCCCACATCCACTTCTCGGTCTTCGGCTCGGCGTTCACCCAGCGGCTGGTGACGCAGATGTACTTCCCGAACGACCCGCTCTTCCCGTACGACCCGATCCTGCAGTCCGTCACGGACGACGCGGCCCGGCAGCGACTGGTCGCCACCTACGAACACGGCCTGTCGGTACCGGAGTTCTCGCTCGGCTACCAGTGGGACATCGTGCTCGACGGCCCGGCCGCCACCTGGAACGAAGAAGGACGCTGACCGCCATGACGAAGATCGACACGAGCAGCCAGGAGCAGGTGCTGCCCACCCCGTCGCACACGGTCGGCCCCTTCTACGGCTACGCCCTGCCCTTCCGGGGCGGCGAGGAGATCGCGCCGCTCGGCCACCCGGACACGATCACCGTGCACGGCCACGTCCTCGACGGCGAGGGCCGGCCGCTGCCGGACGCGCTCGTGGAGCTGTGGGGCCCGGCCCCCGACGGCACGGTCCCCCAGGTGGACGGCTCCATGCGGCGCGATCCGGCCACCGGCGGCCATCTCGGGCGCAACGGCGTGGAGTTCACCGGCTTCGGGCGCATCCAGACCGACGCGAACGGCCACTGGTACGCACGGACCC
>NZ_JBSGDB010000179.1:0-16747 GCF_053602155.1 Streptomyces sp. NPDC004561 | reverse complement strand
GACGACGGGCCACCGGTCGTCACCCACCACGAGACCTGCGGCCACGATACCCCGCACGGGTCGGCCGCGGCGCCGCCGCGTCGGTACAGGGGGCCGACGCGGGGTGCCGTTGCCGCTGCTGCTGCCGGGCGTGCTGGCCCTGGCGTTCCTGCTGCTGCCGCTGGTCGCGCTGCTGGTCCGCGCGCCCTGGCGCAGCCTGCCGGGCCAGCTGACCAGCGCCGAGGTGTGGCAGGCGCTCCAGCTGTCGCTGGTCAGCGCCACGGCGGCGACGGCCGTGAGCCTGGTGCTGGGCGTGCCGCTGGCCTGGCTGCTGGCCCGCACGGACTTCCCCGGCCGCGGTCTCGTCCGGGCCCTGGTCACCCTGCCGCTCGTCCTCCCGCCGGTCGTCGGCGGTGTGGCCCTCCTCCTCGCCCTGGGCCGCAACGGGGTCATCGGCAAGTGGCTCGACGCCGGGTTCGGGATCACGCTGCCGTTCACCACCACCGGGGTCGTGATCGCGGAGGCGTTCGTCGCGATGCCGTTCCTGGTCATCAGTGTCGAGGGCACCCTGCGCGCCGCCGACCCGCGCTTCGAGGAGGCGGCGACCACGCTCGGCGCCTCCCGCTTCACCGCGTTCCGCCGGGTCACGCTGCCGCTGATCGCGCCCGGCATCGCGGCGGGCGCCGTGCTGGCCTGGGCGCGGGCGCTCGGCGAGTTCGGCGCGACGATCACCTTCGCGGGCAACTTCCCGGGCCGCACCCAGACCATGCCTCTCGCCGTCTACCTCGCCCTGCAGAACGACCCCGAGGCCGCCATCGCGCTGAGCCTGGTCCTGCTGGCCGTGTCGATCGCCGTGCTGGCGGGACTGCGCGACCGGTGGCTGACAGGGGCGTGACCGTGCCGGAAGGATGGAAGAGGACGCTGCCGACGAAGGACCCTGTGCGCATGACCGACATCGAAGCCCCCGAGGCCGGCCTCAAGGTCGCGGGCCGGGAGGGGCTCGACGCCCGGCTCGTCGTGGAGCGGGGCTCGTTCCGGCTGGACGTGACGCTGACGGCGGCGCCCGGAGACGTGGTCGCGCTGCTCGGCCCCAACGGCGCCGGCAAGACCACCGCCCTGCGCGTCCTCGCCGGTCTCGTCCCGCTGACCGACGGCCATCTGCGGCTCGACGGCGCCTCGCTGGAGCGCGTCCCGCCGGAGTCCCGCCCGGTCGGCGTGGTCTTCCAGGACTACCTGCTCTTCCCGCATCTGTCCGCGCTGGACAACGTGGCCTTCGGGCCGCGCTGTCAGGGCGAGGGCAAGGCGGCGGCCCGCGCCCGGGCCGCGGCGTGGCTGGAGCGCATGGGGCTCGCCGAGCACGCGGGCGCCAAGCCCCGCCGCCTGTCCGGCGGCCAGGCACAGCGCGTGGCCCTCGCCCGCGCCCTGGCCACGCGGCCCCGGCTGCTGCTCCTGGACGAGCCGCTCGCCGCCCTGGACGCCCGCACCCGCCTGGAGGTCCGCGCCCAGCTCCGCCGCCACCTCGCCGAGTTCGAGGCGGTCGCCGTCCTCGTCACGCACGACCCGCTGGACGCCATGGTGCTCGCGGACCGGCTGGTGGTCGTGGAGCACGGCCGGGTCGTCCAGGAGGGCACCCCCGCCGACATCGCCCGCCACCCGCGCACCGACTACATCGCCCAGCTGGTCGGCCTCAACCTCTACCGGGGACGGGCCGAGGGCCACACGGTACGGCTCGAGGCCGGGCCCTCCATCACGACCACGGAGGAGCTGTCCGGTCCGGCCTTCGTGGCGTTCCCGCCGTCCGCCGTGACCCTGTTCCGGGACCGGCCCACGGGTGCCAGCGCCCGCAACCTGTGGCGCTGCGAGGTGGCCGGTCTGGAGACGCACGGCGACCAGATCCGCGCCGACCTCATGGGCGAACTCCCCCTCGCCGCCGACCTCACCACGGTCGCCGCCGCGGACCTCGGCCTGCATCCGGGTGCACCGGTCTGGGCGACAGTCAAGGCGACTCAGACACACGCATACCCGGCCTGAGCGGACGGGCGCTCTACGGTGGGTGCCCATGACCCTGAGCATCCGCAACCAGCTCCCCGGCACCGTGACCTCGGTGCAGCCGGGCGAGGCCATGGCCACCGTCAAGCTCCGCCTCGACGGCGGGCAGGAACTCACTGCGGCCATCACCCTGGAGGCCGCCGAGGACCTCGCCCTCGCCCCCGGTTCGCCCGTCCGCGCCCTCGTGAAGTCGACCGAGGTCTCCCTCGCCACCCAGCGGGTCACGGGCCTGTCGATCCGCAACCAGCTCGCCGGCACGGTCACCGGTCTCACGACCGGCGCCGCCATGGCCTCCGTGAAGATCACCGTCGACGGCGGCCGGCTGACCGCGGCGATCACCAAGGACGCCGCCACCGACCTGGGCCTCTTCGTCGGCTCCGACGTGGTCGCCCTCATCAAGGCGACCGAGGTGGCCCTGGAGACGGCGTGAACACGGGCGAGGGCCCCGCCCGGAAACCGGACGGGGCCCTCGGCCACGGCTCGCTCAGTCCTCGTAGGCGTCCAGCGGCGGGCAGGAGCAGACGAGATTGCGGTCGCCGAAGGCCTGGTCGATACGGCGCACCGGCGGCCAGTACTTGTCGGCCGTCGAGACGCCGGCCGGGAAGACGGCCTCCTGGCGGCTGTAGGCGTGCGTCCACTCACCGCCGACCGCGGCCGCGGTGTGCGGCGCGTTGCCCAGCGGGTTGTCCTCCGCCGGCCACTCGCCCGAACCGACCTTCTCGATCTCCGCGCGGATGGCGATCATCGCGTCGCAGAACCGGTCCAGCTCGATGAGGTCCTCCGACTCGGTCGGCTCGATCATCAGCGTGCCGGCCACCGGGAAGGACATGGTGGGCGCGTGGAAGCCGTAGTCGATCAGGCGCTTGGCCACGTCGTCCACGCTCACGCCGGTCGCCTTGGTCAGCGGGCGCAGGTCGATGATGCACTCGTGCGCGACCAGACCGCCGGGGCCGGTGTAGAGCACCGGGAAGTGCGGCTCCAGGCGCTTGGCGATGTAGTTCGCCGAGAGCACGGCCACCTGCGTGGCCCGCTTCAGGCCCTCGCCGCCCATCAGGCGGACGTACGCCCAGGAGATCGGCAGGATGCCCGCGGAACCGAACGGCGCCGCCGAGATCGGGCCGACGCCCGTCTCCGGGCCTGCCGCCGGCTGCAGCGGGTGGTTCGGCAGGTACGGCGCCAGGTGCGAGCGGACCGCGACCGGGCCGACGCCGGGGCCACCGCCGCCGTGCGGGATGCAGAACGTCTTGTGCAGGTTCAGGTGGGAGACGTCACCGCCGAAGTGGCCCGGCTTGGCGAGGCCGACCAGCGCGTTGAGGTTCGCGCCGTCGACGTACACCTGACCGCCGGCCTCGTGCACCTGCGCGCAGATGCCGGCGACGTGCTCCTCGAACACACCGTGCGTGGACGGGTAGGTGATCATCAGCACGGCCAGCTCGTCGCGGTGCTTCTCGATCTTCGCCCGCAGGTCCTCGACGTCGATCTCGCCGTCCTCGGCGGTCCTGACGACGACGACCTTCATGCCGGCCATCACGGCGCTGGCGGCGTTGGTGCCGTGCGCGGAGGACGGGATGAGGCAGATGGTGCGCTGCTCGTCGCCGTTGGCGCGGTGGTAGCCGCGGACCGCGAGCAGACCGGCCAGCTCGCCCTGCGAACCGGCGTTCGGCTGGAGCGAGACCTTGTCGTACCCGGTGACCTCGGCGAGCCGGTCCTCCAGCTCACGGATGAGCGTGAGGTAGCCCTCGACCTGCTCGGCGGGCGCGAAGGGGTGCAGCTGGCCGAACTCGGGCCAGGTGACCGGCTCCATCTCGGTGGTCGCGTTGAGCTTCATGGTGCAGGAGCCCAGCGGGATCATGCCGCGGTCGAGCGCGTAGTCGCGGTCGGACAGCCTGCGCAGGTAGCGCAGCATCGCGGTCTCGGAGCGGTGCTCGTGGAAGACCGGGTGGGTCAGGTAGGCGTCGGAGCGCAGCAGCGCCTCGGGCAGGGTGTCCGCGGCGGTCTCGTCCAGCGCCTCGATGTCGCCCTCGACGCCGAAGGCGGACCAGACGGCGGCCAGCTGCGCCCGCGTGGTGGTCTCGTCGCAGGCCAGGGAGACGTGGTCGGCGTCGACCGGGCGGAGGTTGACCCCGTTGTCCCGGGCGGCGGCGACGACCTCGGCGGCCCTGCCGGGCACGCGCGCGGTGAGGGTGTCGAAGTAGGCGCCGTGGACGATCTCGACACCGCCGGCCCTCAGGCCCTCGGCGAGGAGCGTGGCGTAGCGGTGGGTGCGGTGGGCGATCGTCCGCAGCCCCTCGGGGCCGTGGTAGACCGCGTACATGCCAGCCATCACGGCGAGCAGCACCTGGGCGGTGCAGATGTTGCTGGTGGCCTTCTCACGGCGGATGTGCTGCTCACGGGTCTGCAGCGCGAGCCGGTAGGCCTTGTGGCCGTCGGCGTCGACGGACACGCCGACCAGGCGGCCGGGGAGGCTGCGCGCGAACTTCTCGTGCACGGCCATGTAGCCCGCGTGCGGTCCGCCGAAGCCCATCGGGACGCCGAAGCGCTGGGTGGTGCCGATGGCGATGTCCGCGCCCAGCTCGCCGGGCGAGGTCAGCAGGGTCAGCGCGAGCAGGTCTGCGGCCACGGTGACGAGCGCGCCCAGCTCGTGCGCCTGCTCGACGACCGGCTTGATGTCGCGTACGGCGCCCGAGGCACCCGGGTACTGGATCAGCACGCCGTTGATCTCACGCGCGGCGATGTCGGCCGGGATGCCGTCGCTGAGGTCGGCGACGACGACCTCGACACCGGTCGGCTCGGCACGCGTCTCGATGACGGCGATCGTCTGCGGCAGCGCGTCCGCGTCGATCAGGAACAGGCCCTTCTTGTTCCTGCCCATGCGCCGGGACAGCGCCATGGCCTCGGCGGCGGCCGTGCCCTCGTCCAGCAGAGAGGCGCCGGAGGTGGGCAGGCCCGTCAGGTCGGCGACCACGGTCTGGAAGTTCAGCAGGGCCTCCAGCCGGCCCTGGGAGATCTCCGGCTGGTACGGCGTGTACGCCGTGTACCAGGCCGGGTTCTCCATGACGTTGCGCAGGATGACGGGCGGGGTGAAGGTGCCGTAGTAGCCGAGGCCGATCATGGAGCCGAGGACCTGGTTGCGGTCGGCGAGCGAGCGCAGCTCGGCGAGCACCTCGGCCTCGGTGCGGGCGCCCGGCAGGTCCAGGGCGTCGGCGTTCTTGATCACATCCGGGACCGCGGCGGCGGTCAGCTCGTCGAGGGAGCCGTAGCCGACCGACGCGAGCATCTTGGCCCGCGCCTCCTGGTCGGGCCCGATGTGGCGCTGCTCGAAGGGGATGCCCGATTCGAGCTCGGAGAGCGGAATGCGGTGGGCGGTCATTGCGGAGGCCTCCTGGTCTGACGCGACCTTCGAGGGGCACCACGGCGCGGGTACCCCGACGGCCTCCCCCTCTGTCATCTCAACCTGAGAGCTTCACCGGGCGCCCGAGGACGCCGGCTTTCACCGTCGGTGAGAGCGGACGCCGTCGACACCCGCCCTGCTTTCCAGAGTGACCTCGTCCGTGCGGTACGTGAGCCTGAGAGATTCCGGGGAGGATTTGCTCCTTCGGCGCCTCCGAGGTGGTCGGAGGACTCTCCCGCACGGGATCAGCAGCCGCTGTCAGCCTACCAGCGAGGTCAACGCGGGAGCCCTCGAGTGGCCGCCTCACTGAATGTGCTCTTTTGTAGTGCTTACGGATGAGTTGCGACCAAGTGGAGGGAGAGGGACCGTGCAGACCGACATCGATCCGCGCAACCTGATCGGCCGCAAGGCGTTCGACCGCAATGGCACCAAGATCGGCACCATCGACGAGGTGTATCTCGACGACGCCACCGGCGTGCCCGAATGGGCGGCCATACGCACCGGCCTGTTCTCCCGGGACGCGTTCGTCCCCCTGGAGCCCAGCGAACTCGTCGAGGGCACCCTCCACGTCCCGTTCGAGCGCGCCCTGATCAGGGACGCCCCCGACTTCGGCGTGGGCCGCCACCTCTCCCCCGAGCAGGAACTCCAGCTCTACCACCACTACGGCCTCGATGTGGGCGCGCCCCCTTCCGTACCGGACCACGACTTCGGCAAGCTGGCGGGCTCGGAGGAGGCCTGAGCTCTCTGTGCGGCCCGGGACGCAGTCCCGGGCCCGTCACCGTCCGACGGAGCGAGAGCGGCGGGCGGTCGGGAAGGAATCGCGACCAGCGGCAAGGGATCGGCGGACTCCAGCGCCGGATCGTCGACGGAGAAGGTCCGCACCCGCCCAGGAGAGGACTGCGGCGTCTCGAACCGCACCGTGACCCGCCCCAGCCCGCTGCCCTGCACCCAGCCGGGTCCGTGCTCCGTGTGACGTACGTCCTGCCCCGCGCGCCACTGCCGTTCCACCGGCTCCGGGGGCTCCGTGACGGCCTCGGTCACGGCCTCCTGCGGTGTCTCGGCCGCGGGTGAGGGCATCGCCTGTGCGAACAGGTCCTCCTGTGTGTAGTCGGCGAGCCCGGAGACGCCCACGCCCAGCAGCCGCACCCCGCCCGTGGTGTCCACCGAGTCCAGCAGCCGGGCCGCCGCCTCCCGGACCACCGCCGGGTCGTCCGTCGGGCCTCTGAGCGTCTCGGAGCGGGTCAGGGTCGAGAAGTCGTAGCGCCGCACCTTCAGCACGATGGTCCGCCCGGACAGCCCGGCGCCGCGCAGCCGCCGCACGCACCGGTCGGCGAGCCGCTGCACCTCCAGCCCGATCCGCAGCCGGTCGTGGATGTCCACGTCGTAGGTGTCCTCGACCGACACCGACTTCGCCTCGCGCTCGGCCACCACGGGCCGGTCGTCGCGGGCCAGGGCCATCGCGTACAGCGCCTGCCCGTGCGCCTTGCCGAGCAGCCGTACGAGTTCGTCCTCGCCCGCCTCGGCCAGTTCCTCGACCGTGGTGATCCCGGCCCGCCGCAGATGGTCGCCGGTGGCCGGCCCCACCCCCGGCAGGGTGCGCACCGTCATCGGCCCCAGCAGCGCCCGCTCCGTCCCCGGCTCGATGAGCACCAGCCCGTCCGGCTTCGCCTGCTCGGACGCGATCTTGGCGAGCATCTTGGAGGCGGCGAGCCCCACCGAACCGGTCAGGCCCGTGACCGCGCGGATGTCCGCGCGCAGCCTGGTACCCGTCAGCTGCGCCGACTCCGCGTCCCAGGCGGTCCCGCCGGCCTCCAGGTCCACGAACGCCTCGTCCAGGCTGAGCGGCTCCACCAGCGGCGACAGCTCCCGCAGCAGCGCCATCACCTGCTCGCTGATCGACCGGTACAGGGTGAAGCGTGGCACGAGATACGCGGCGTTCGGCGCCAGCCTGCGGGCCTGGGCCATGGGCATCGCCGAGTGCACCCCGAAGACCCGTGCCTCGTACGACGCGGTGGCCACCACACCGCGCGGCCCGAGCCCGCCCACGACGACCGCCTTCCCGCGCAGACTCGGCTTGGATGCCTGCTCCACCGAGGCGTAGAAGGCATCCATGTCGAGATGCAGGATCGTGGGCGCGTTTCTCACATGTCCGATGCTGCACCACGCCACTGACAACGCGGTGGCACCGGAGCGCCTGGTGAGCCGCGCTGTCAGACCGCCCGGTTGCGGCGCCGCGCCAGCTCGTCCGCGGGGTTGGGACCCACGAGGGTCTCGCCCGTGTCGACGCGCTCGCCGTGCAGCTGGGACAGGGCGTTCTCCACGTCCCGCCACACCACGCCGACGGCGATCCCGAAGATGCCCTGACCGCCCTGGAGCAGGGCGTGGACCTCGTCGGGCGAGGTGCACTCGTACACGGTGGCACCGTCGCTCATCAGCGTCATGCGCTCCAGGTCGCGAAAACCGCGCTCTCTGAGGTGCTGGACGGTCGTGCGGATGTTCTGGAGCGAGACCCCGGTGTCCAGGAACCGCTTGACGATCTTCAGGACGACGACGTCCCGGAAGCTGTACAAGCGCTGGGTGCCCGACCCGTAGGCGGGCCGCACACTCGGCTCCACCAGGCCGGTGCGGGCCCAGTAGTCGAGCTGCCGGTACGTGATGCCGGCCGCCGCGCAGGCCGTGGGCCCCCGGTAGCCGATCTCTTCGGACGTCATGGACGCCGCCCCTCCGCCGTTCGGCACAGCCGTCGGCCGCTGCGGAGCGTGATCCACCGCGCTGCTGTGAACCGGGTACGGACCGCTCTCCCCGAAACCGCGCACGGGAGCACCCCCAGCCGTACCGTCGCCGCTGGTTCTCACGCCGACCTCCGTCCTTGACCTGCCTTCTCGACGGTAGGCAGTCACCAGGGGTGCGTCAACGATCGCCACACTCGGCACGCCGAGTGATAATCACCCAAGGAGTGGTTTCCCGTGTCCCACCGCGGGGAAAGGCTAGCCGAATGCGCTTGCGGAGAGCCTTGAGACGCTCTCAATGGCCGGTGGCAATTGCCCGCGGAACCGGATGCGCACAGCCCACCGGCGAGCCCTGGAAGGCCCGGTCCGGCGGGTCGGCGTGTCTCTCACCGGCGGCCGGGCCGCCCGGGCTCACCGGCCGCTGGTGCTCATCGTCTGTCGGTGCTCACTGGCTGCTGGTGCCGAAGTCCTCGGGCGAGATCTGGTCGAGGAACTCGCGGAACTTCTCCACCTCGTCCTCCTGCTCGTCCGGAATGGCGATGCCCGCGTCGTCCAGCACCGTGTCGCTGCCGTAGATCGGCGTTCCGGTGCGCAGAGCCAGCGCTATGGCATCGGAGGGGCGGGCGCTGACCTCGACGCCGCTGGCGAAGACCAGCTCGGCGTAGAAGACGCCTTCCCGCAGGTCGGTGATGCGTACTTCGGTCAGCTCCTGACCGACAGCCTCCAGCACGTCCTTGAACAGGTCGTGGGTCAGCGGCCTGGCGGGAGCCATGCCCTGCTGGGCGAAAGCGATCGCCGTCGCCTCCCCCGGCCCGATCCAGATGGGGAGATAACGGTCGCCCCCCACTTCGCGCAGGAGCACGATCGGTTGGTTGGAGGGCATTTCGACCCGGACACCTACGACATCGAGCTCGTTCACACAGCAACCCTAGGCCGTGCTCGGGATGTTTGGGTAGTCGGGCCGGGAACAGGTGCCCGATCCGGCCGCCGGGAGGCGCCGCGGGTCAGGGAAGCCGTACTCCGAGAGCGGTCTTCACCATGGCCGCGTGCAGCTTCACGGTGAGCGCCGCCAGCTCCTTCGTCCGGGCCTCGGCATGCGCCCGGGTCTGCGGGTTCCGGTGGCGCTTGAGCGGCGCCACCACCTGGTCGACCAGCCCGGCCTCACGCTCGGCGGCCGCCTTCATCACCCGCAGGTGGCGCGGCTCGATCCCGAAACGCCCCAGCTCGGCGACGAGCGAGGCCACGGTGACGGCCTCGGCGTCGTAGGCCCCGTCCGCCAGCGGAGCGATGAGCCCGTAGGACTCCCACTCCTTCAGCTCGCCCTCGTCGATGTCCGCGGCCGCGAGCAGCTCGGCCCTGCCGACCCGGGCCACCGTGCGGCCCTCCTGCGGCTCCGGAGCGTCGTCCCCGGAGCGCTGGCGGCCCACCGCGGGCAGCTGCACGGCCTCGCCCCGCTCCATGGCGTCCAGGTGCTCGCGGATCACCTTGAGCGGCAGATAGTGGTCCCGCTGCATTCTCAGCACATGTCCGAGACGCTCGACGTCACCGGCGCTGAACTTGCGGTATCCCGAGGGGGTCCGCAGCGGCTCGACGAGCCCCTCCGACTCCAGGAAGCGGATCTTGGAGATGGTGACCTCGGGGAACTCGTCACGCAGCGCGTTCAGCACCGCGCCGATGCTCATCAGCCCACTGTCCGTGGCGGCGGTACCGCTTCCGGCACCGCCGCTCGGTGTTTGAAGCATGGACCTTCCCTGTGGGGTCCCCCCGGACCGGGTCCGGGGGTCGGTCAGATGCCCTGCCGGCTCGCGTAGAACACCAGCCGGTACTTGCCGATCTGCACCTCGTCACCGTTCTGCAGGGCGACCTGGTCGATCCGCTCGCGGTTGACGTAGGTGCCGTTCAGGCTGCCCACGTCGGCCACGGTGAACGAGCCGTCCGGGGAGCGGCGGAACTCCACATGGCGACGCGAGACCGTCACGTCGTCCAGGAAGATGTCGCTCTGCGGGTGACGGCCGGCCGTCGTCAGGTCGCTGTCCAGCAGGAAGCGGCTGCCCGAGTTCGGGCCCCGGCGCACCACCAGCAGGGCCGAGCCCAGCGGCAGCGCGTCCACCGCGGCCTGCGCCTCCGGCGACAGCATCGGCGCCGCCGTCTGGCCGGTCACCTCTGCGTCGTAGGCCTCGATGCCGGAGATCGAGATCGTGGACGTCGTTTCGGAGGCGCGCTCGGGCGCCACTCCGGCGCGCAGCGGCGCACCGCAGTTGGAACAGAAGCGGGCGTTCTCCGCGTTGCGGTTACCGCACCTCGTACATACCAGGAGCGACATCGACGGATCCTCCTGCCGCGGCTGCCCCGCCGGGGCGTTGGACGCGTACGGGTCCGGAGCAAACCCTCCACCCGTACCTGAGGTTGACGGTTGCCCGAAACCTATGCCGCCGGACTGGGCAGGGTCAACTGACGGCGCGCCCTGACCTCCCGAAATGTCGCCGCCCGGACCAGCCACCTGGTCCCGGAACAGCGGGCGCCGGCCCTCCGCGTCAGGCTGTGCGCGATGACGGGCGGTGGCGTTGTCGCTGCCCTCTCGCGCGCTCTTGCCGAACAACTTCGCAAACAACTTCACGGGCGATTCCCCTTGACCGAAACAGACCCGCCCGTGGGGCAGGACGAACCCTGATTGCCTACACCGGACGACCCGGACATCCTCACAACGTCCGTGCCCACCGGACAGTTTCCACCACGCACCACCCCAACGGTGCGCCGACCCCCCGCAACCTCATGCCCCTGCGGGACGTCCGCCATGCACCGCCGGTTCACTGGGAGGACGACCGAGCGTAGTCAGGCCGCTTCGCCTGTCGCAAGGCATCCACGACGATCTTGTCCGACTGCTCGACGGTCACCGTGGCCTGCTCCTTCTCCAGAGTCTGCACCACGCCTCCCGGAATGTTCAGCGCCGGCTCGAGGTCCTGCGGCTTGCCGATGACCTTGAAACGATAGGGGGCGTTGATCTTGTTCCCGTCCACGCTCACGCTCTTGCCCGAGTCCGTGAAGTATGTGTTCGCCACCACACGCACGCCGTTGACCTGGATCGCCTCCGCACCCGCCGCGCGCAGCTCCTGGATCGAATCGAGCAGCATGTCCGCCTGGACCGTCCCCTTCGTGTCCTCGATCGTCATGGTGATGCCGGGACCCTGCGCCGCCACGGTGCCCGCCAGAATGCCGAGTTGCCTCTCCTTCTCGGCGGTCTGTCGGCGTGCCTCCGCGGCCTGGTCGGAGCTGCTCTGCAGCTCCGACCGCTGCTTTTCGAGTCCCTGCTTCTCGTCCTCAAGACGCTGAGTACGCGAATCCAGTTCATCGAGGATGCGAACAAGATCCTCCTGGCGGGCGCCGCGCAGTGCGCTGCCGCTGTCGCTGTTCGACGCCACCTGCACGGCCAGGCCGAAACCCAGGCCGAACAGCAGCAGGGCGACTATGAGTTGGGCGCGGGTCACCCGCGGCGGCCACAGGCCCTTGACGAGCCGCTGCCGACCGGTCTGCGATTCCTGCGCCTGCTCCTCGGCCGACTGCCCTGCCCCGGGGACCGGAGCCGGGACCTCGGCCGGCAGCTCCTTGCGAAGCCGGTTCTCCGGCTGCGCCTGCCCGGGCCGGCCGATCTGCCCGTCCCGGCGGACCTGGTCGCGCTCACCGCTCCGGTCGCCCAGGCCGTTCTGGTCGCTCCGGCCGGTCCGGTCCTCCGGGCCGTTCCCGTCGTTCCCGATGGGCCGCTCGTTCCGGTCGGGCTGATCGTTCCGCTTGCTCTGCTCGTTCATCGCCTCACGCCCGGAACACGTGCCGCCGGATCGCCGCGGCGTTGGAGAAGATGCGGATGCCGAGGACGACCACGACACCCGTGGACAGCTGCGCTCCCACGCCCAACTTGTCGCCCAGGAACACGATCAGGGCGGCCACGACCACGTTCGACAGGAACGACACCACGAACACCTTGTCGTCGAAGATTCCGTCGAGCATGGCCCGCAGACCACCGAAGACGGCGTCCAGCGCCGCGACGACGGCGATCGGCAGATAAGGCTCGACGACCGCCGGAACCTCGGGCCGGACCAACAGGCCGGCCACGACTCCCACGACGAGGCCCAGTACGGCGATCACGATGTGCCCTTCTCAGTCTTGTCGGCGTTCGGCTGTGCTGTGCGTACGATCACACTCGGTGCGGCGGGCAACCGGACGTCGCCCTGCGTGGAGATGGTGGCGCGGATACCGTAGTTCTGCTCCAGAGCGTGCAGATACAGCCCGTCCGCGCTGTTCTGGAAACTGGTGCTCAACCTTTCCGCGTCCCCCACAGCCAGCACCGTGTACGGCGGCACCAGCGGTCTGTTGTCGACCAGTATCGCGTCACCCGCGGCCCTGATCGCGGACAGGGCCGTCAGCCGCTGCCCGTTGACGGAGATCGCCTCGGCCCCCGAGGCCCACAGCCCGTTGACCACCCGCTGCATGTCACGGTCACGCACCCGGCCGGTGTCGGAGAACCCCGACGTCTCCCGCGGATTGGTCCCGTCCCCGCCGGTGCTGGCCTCCTTGGCGTCGTTCACGACCAGCTTGACGCCCGGTCCGTGCACCTCGGTGGCGCCCGACAGCATGCCCACCAGGTCCGCCTCCGCGCTGCCGCCGCTGGATCTCAGCGCGGCGCGCTGGCGCGCGCTGACGTCGGCGCGCAGCTTGTCGACGGTGCCCTGGAGCTTGTCCGCGCTCACGTTCTCGCTGTCGACGCGGTCGATCAGCTGCTGGCGCTCCTTGGCCACCACGGGCGCCGCCACATGCGCCTGCGCCGCCCCGACGGTCACGACGAGCGCCGCGAGGACGAGACCGGACGCGAGGCCCAGCTTCGCCCTCAGCGTCTTCGGCAGACCGCCCTCGCCCTGCGACTTCCTCCGGGCGGCGGCCTCGGCGTACCCGTCGTCGAGGCTGTGGTCCATGACGTTGGTGATCAACGACATGGAGGCGTCCGGGCGCTGCGGCCGCGTGGGGCTGCTCCGAACGGGGGGTTGCTGCGGCATGCCGCACATAGTCGCATGTCGCGCGCGGTTACTCCGAACGGCCCCACCGGCGTGCCGGACAGGCCCCCCTTGAGGACACTTGTCCGGCACGCGCGCGTGCAGCGGTTCTCGAGGCCCCGCGACCGGCCCGGTGCTACCGCCCGGCGCTGTCCACGACGGCCGACCACTCGTCCAGCAGGGCCTGCGCGGACGCGTCGTCGGGTCCCTCCGCCCACAGATGGGTGACCGCCTCGGCCGGGTCGGGCAGCACCATCACCCAGCGCCCGTCGGTCTCGACGACCCGCACACCGTCGGTCGTGTCGACGGATCGATCGCCCGCCGCCTCGACCACCCGGCGCATCACCAGGCCCTTGACGGCCCACGGCGTGGCCAGGTCCCGCTTGAGGACGTGCGCCCGCGGGATCCGCGCGTCGATCTGGCTCAGCGTGAGCTGCGTGCGCGCCACCAGGCCGATCAGCCGTACGAAGGCGGCCGTGCCGTCGTACACGCTGCTGAACTCGGGGACGATGAACCCGCCCTTGCCGTCACCGCCGAAGATGGTGCCTTCCTCGCCGCCGACGCGCGTGAGGTCGTCGGGCGAGGTCGTGGTCCACTCGACCTGGGTGCCGTGATAGGCGGCCACCTGCTCGGCGATCCGGGTCGTGGTGACGGGCAGCGCCACCCGGCCGCTGCGCCGTTCCGCGGCCACCAGGTCAAGCAGCACCAGCAGCGCCCGGTCGTCCTCGATGATCCGGCCCTTCTCGTCCACGAGCGACAGCCGCTCGCCGACGGGGTCGAACCGCACGCCGAAGGCGGCACCGGAGGACGCGACGATCTCGCCGAGCCGCACCAGCCCGCTCCGTCGCACCTCGGCCGTCTCGGTGGGCCTGGACTCGTCGAGACCGGGGTTGATGGTCAGCGAGTCCACACCGAGCTTGCCCAGCAGGCTGGGCAGCACCAGGCCGGCACTGCCGTTGGAGGCGTCGACGACGACCTTCATGCCGGACTCGGCGATCCCGGTCGTGTCGACGTTCCGCAGCAGCGATCCGGTGTACGAGTCGAAGACGCTCGCCGGGAAGTACAGGTCGCCGATCTCGCCCGGGAACGCCCGGCGGTACTCCTGCCGCGCGAACACCCGATCGAGCTTCCGCTGGCTGCCCTGCGAGAGGTCCGCGCCCTGCCCGTCGAAGAACATGATGTCGACCGAGTCCGGGACACCGGGCGAGGTACGGATCATGATGCCGCCTGCGCTGCCCCGCGCGGTCTGCTGCCGGGCCACGGGCAGCGGCACGTTCTCCAGGTCCCGCACGTCGATGGCGCTCGCCTGGAGCGCGGAGATGACCGCCCGCTTGAGCGCTCGGGCGCCTCGGGAGTGGTCACGGGCGGTGGTGACCGTGGAGCCCTTCTTGAGGGTGGTCGCGTAGGCGCCGGCGAGCCGCACCGCCAGCTCGGGAGTGATCTCCACGTTCAGGATGCCGGTCACCCCGCGGGCGCCGAACAGATGCGCCTGGCCCCTGGACTCCCAGATGACCGAGGTGTTGACGAAGGCGCCCGCCTCGATCGTCTTGAACGGATAGACGCGGACATTGCCCTGCACGATCGATTCTTCACCGATCAGGCACTCGTCACCGATGACCGCGCCGTCCTCGATCCGGGCGGCCCGCATGATGTCGGTGTTCTTGCCGACGACACAGCCACGGAGATTGCTGTGCTGCCCGACGTACACGTTGTCGTGCACGACAGCCTTGTGCAGGAAGGCACCGCTCTTGACGACGACGTTCGAGCCGACGACGGTGTGTTCGCGGATCTCCGCGCCGGCCTCGACCTTCGCGTAGTCCCCGATGTACAGCGGACCGCGCAGCACGGCGTCGGGATGCACCTCGGCGCCCTCCGCGACCCACACCCCCGGGGAGATCTCGAAGCCGTCGATGTCGACGTTGACCTTGCCCTCGAGAACGTCCGCCTGAGCCTTCACATAGCTCTCGTGCGTGCCGACGTCCTCCCAGTAGCCCTCGGCCACATATCCGTAAATCGGCTTGCCTTCCTTCATCAGCTGAGGGAAGACATCGCCGGACCAGTCCACCGGAACGTCGGCTTCGACGTAGTTGAAGACCTCGGGCTCCATGACATAGATGCCCGTGTTCACCGTGTCGGAGAAGACCTGACCCCAGGTGGGCTTCTCCAGGAAGCGCTCGACCTTGCCTTCCTCGTCGACGATCGTGATGCCGAACTCCAGCGGATTGGGCACCCGGGTCAGGCAGACCGTGACCAGCGCGCCCTTTTCCTTGTGGAAGTTGATCAGCTCCGTGAGGTCGAAGTCGGTCAGGGCATCACCGGAGATGACGAGGAAGGCATCGTCTTTCAACGCCTCTTCGGCGTTCTTGACGCTTCCGGCGGTACCGAGTGGCTTCTCCTCATTGGCATAGGTGAGCTCCATTCCGAGCTCCTCGCCGTCACCGAAGTAGTTCTTGACGAGCGATGCCAGGAACTGCACGGTGACCACGGTCTCGGTGAGCCCGTGCCTTTTGAGCAGCCGTAGCACATGCTCCATGATCGGGCGGTTAGCCACGGGCAGGAGCGGCTTGGGCATGCTAGAGGTCATGGGGCGCAGGCGAGTGCCTTCGCCCCCGGCCATCACGACGGCCTTCATGTCGGAAGCGTCCTCCTCCAAGAGACGACGGTCTAGCCGACTTCACCCGTCCAGATTGTCCCGCACTTTTCCACCGCGGGCCATCGAGGCGCTACGTCAGGACAACCGGAGCTCAATCGGCCGTGGCGTCCGCGCGCACCAAACGGCGGACTTGTACCACGTAGAGCACTCCTGCCCACCAGTAGAGCGTTGTACCCCATCCAGCGAACGCCCATCCGAAAATGGCAGCGAGTGACGCGATCCAACCATGCCCGTCGCTGAGGAGCAGGAGCGGGAAGGCGTACATCAGGTTGAAGGTGGCGGCCTTACCGAGGAAGTTCACCTGGGGCGGCGGATAGCCGTGCCGGCGGAGGATGCCCACCATCACCAGGAGCATCAGCTCCCTGGCGAGCAGGAGGGCGGTCAGCCAGACCGGGAGGATCTCCCGCCAGGTGAGACCGACGAGCGTGGAAAGCACGTACAGGCGGTCGGCGGCGGGGTCCAGGAGCCGGCCGAGGTTGCTGATCTGATTCCACCGCCGGGCGAGCTTGCCGTCCAGGTAGTCGCTGATCCCGCTGAAAGCCAGCACGAGGAGAGCCCAGCCATCGCTCTTGGGGCCCCCGAACTCCGGCCTGAGGATCAACCACAGGAACACGGGTACGCCTACGAGCCTCGCCATGCTGAGGATGTTGGGGATGGTGAGGACCCGGTCCGTCTGGACACGGGTCTCCTGGACCTCCACCCGGGGGCCTCCTGTGGGAAACGAGCGAACGATGCTCCCTGACCTTACCTCAACGTAAAAAAGCTCCGGCTCTCGGGCGGTGAGCCCAAGAGCCGGAGCTGTAAAAGGAGTTCGGCGGTGTCCTACTCTCCCACAGGGTCCCCCCTGCAGTACCATCGGCGCTGTGAGGCTTAGCTTCCGGGTTCGGAATGTAACCGGGCGTTT
>NZ_JBSGDB010000178.1:0-16748 GCF_053602155.1 Streptomyces sp. NPDC004561 | reverse complement strand
GCCCGAGCTGCGTACCCGCGCGGAGCTGGACCGGATCGGGCGGGACATCTGGTCCCGGGAGCTGGGCCGGACCCGGCTTCCCGTGCGGGCCGTGCACGCGGCACAGTCCCTGGGCTTCCTGCGCCCGGCGACGCAGGCCGCCGACACCGGGCTGTACTCCTCGGGGGCATGGCTGAGGCTGCGCACCCCGTACGGCTCCGTCGCCGTCCGGCGGGCGGGGCTCGGCGCCCTCGGCGTCACCGTCAGCCGCTGACCCGTCGGCCGGACCGCCTCAGCGCTCCCCGCTGTCGTCCGGCCACACGCCGATGTGGTCGGACTCCAGTTCCAGGGCGACGCGGTCGCGCATGTCGAGGGCGCGGAGGTACTCGGCGGGCAACTGGAGCCGGCCCGCGCGGTCGAGCATGGCGTACTCGCGGGCGACGACCGTCTCGTGGCCGGTCGCCGCGTCCACCTCGCTGCGGCGCAGCACCTCGGTGGAGGTGCGGCCGTCCCGGATGGCGACCGTACGGCGTACCTCGCCCGCCACCGCCTGGTCGTGGGTGACGATCACGATCGTGGTGCCGAGGGCCTCGTTGGCGGTGCGGAACGCGCCGAAGATCTGTGCGGCCGTGTGGGAGTCGAGTTCGCCGGTGGGTTCGTCGGCGAGCAGCACCGCGGGGTCGTTCGCGAGGGCCACGGCTATGGCGGCGCGCTGCTGCTGGCCGCCGGACATCTGGTGCGGACGGCGGTCGCGGCAGTCGGCCACCTGCAGCAACTCCAGCAGCTCCAGGGCGCGTTCGGTGCGCGCGCGGCGGCGCCGGCGGGTGCCGGAGAGCTGGAGGGGGAGGGCCACGTTCTGCGCCGCGGTCAGGTAGGGCAGGAGGTTGCGGGAGGTCTGCTGCCAGACGAAGCCGACGATCTCACGGCGGTAGGCCAGGCGGTCGGCGGCGGACATGGTGAGCAGGTCGCGGCCGGCGACGTGGGCGGCGCCGGCGGTGGGGGTGTCCAGTCCGGCGAGGATGTTCATCAGCGTGGACTTGCCGCTGCCGGAGGCGCCGACCAGGGCCATCAGCTCGCCCTCGCGGACGAGGAGGTCGAGGCCTTGGAGGGCCTGGACCTCGACGCCGTCCGTGGAGAAGATGCGGACCAGGCGGTCGCAGGTGATCAGGGCGTCATGGCCGTAGGCGGGCTGGTCCCGCGCCGCGGTGGCCCGGCTCGCCAGCTCGGACAGGGTGGGATGGGTGGTCATCGGCTCTCCTGCCTGACGGTGCCCTGCGCTGCGGCCGGACCGAGACGGCGGCCATGGCTCGCCCGCGCCGACGGGGTGCGCCTGGCGCGGGTCCGTGCGACCCCGTGGGACGGCTGCTCGCAGGCCGAGGGGGCGAATGCCCGCGCCCAGAGCCCCACAACCGCCCCTGGCCCGCTCGCGTCGTACGTGGTCATTGGCTGTCACCCGCTCTGAGTTCACGTACCGAGCCTCGGCGGCTCGTCCACCATGCCTGGGCTGCGGCGATGCCTACCGTCACCAGGACGACCGTGACTGACGGGGCCGTCAGTGACCAGGTGTCCGGGTGCAACGGGACGTCGTCGAGCGGTGCCTGGGTGGGGAGGGCGATGGTCGTCAGGTCGATGCCGGGGGAGAGCAGGCGGATGGTGGACCAGCCGGTCAGGGCGCCGGTGAGGGCGGCGAGGAACGCCTGCGGGAGGGATTCCAGCACCAGCAGGCGGCGGCCCTCCGCCCGGGTGAGGCCCATGGTGCGCAGCCGGGCGAGGAGCGCCGCGCGTTCGGGGGCGGCGCGCAGCAGGGCGAGGAGCAGCGCGAGGACGGCGAGACCGGCGCCCGCGGCCACGGCCGCCGTGTAGACGTGCTCGGCGCCGGTCTGGAGGGGCGAGTCGGCGTACCGGGCGCGTTCCGTGGCCCGGACCTGGGCGACGGCCGTGCCGCCGGCAGCGTGCCGCAGCGCGCCCGCGTCCAGCCGTTCGCCGGTGAGCAGCAGGGCCGTCGGGCGGTCGGCGGGGGAGGCCAGTCCCGCGCGGTCCACGACGAGGAAGCTGCCGCCGGACACCGCCGGGGTGTCGGCGCGGACCAGCACGATGCGCACGGTGACCGTGCCGCCGTCGCCCAGCCGGACCGGGAAGGGGCGCCGGGTGCCGTACTGCGACGCGACGGACGGGGAGGCCACCGCAGGCAGCGGGCCCCGGGCGGACCTCAGGTCGGCCGCCCGGAAGGCGCCCAGCCCGGTCCGGTCCGACAACGCGCCATAGGACGACGGGTCCACGCCCACCAGCGGTACCGATGCCTGGCCGTCCGCCGGTTTGGCCTGGTAGTCGATGCTCACCGGGGCGACCTCCCGCACCCCGGGCACGGCACGCACCCGCGCCGGGACCTCCGCCGGCAGCGGGGCGTCGGAGTCCAGGCGTGCGTCGGCGCCGACGGTGAGCAGTGCCGCCCGGTCCCGGGCCGCGGCCACGCCCGCAAGGACCGAGCCGCCGAACGCCGCCGTGGTCAGCGCGGTCAGCAGGGCCAGCAGCGGCAGCACCGCGGAGGTCCGGGTGCGGCCCGCACGGGCCAGGGAGAGATGGCCCACCGCGCCCCGCAGCCGGCCCGCCGGAGTGGTGAGGCGGCGCAGCAGGAACGGATAGAGGCGGAGCAGCACCAGGGCGGCGACGACGCCGACCAGGACCGGGGCGAGCGCCACCAGCTGGTCGCCCGTCGCACCGCGCCGGCGCAGGGCCTCGACCGCTCCGGCGGCCACCACCAGCAGGGTCAGCTCGGCGACCGTACGGCGCCGGGAGGGCCGTACCGTCGCCGCGTCCTCGCGTGGCTCCGCGGCACGCACCGAGCGGTGCGTGAGGACGGCGCGCACCGGCAGCGCGGCACAGGCGGTGAGGGTGACGGCCGCTGCGGCGGCGACGGCGTACGCGGCGCGGCCGACGGGGACCGCGAGCAGGGCCGCGGCCAGGCCGAGCGCGCCGGCCGGCACGGCGACCACGGCGGTCTCGGCCAGCAGCCGCCCGGCGAGAGCGGGGAGGGAGGCGCCGCGGGCGCGCAGCAGGGCGAGTTCGCCGCGGCGCCGGTCGGCGGCCAGCCCGCCGGCCAGCAGGAGGACGACGGCGACGACCGTGCCGGTGCCCGCGGCGGCCACCGACACCAGCGGGGAGATGCCGGAGCGCAGCCGGGAGAAGCCGGCGAGGGCGTCGTCCAGTTCGGTGCCGATGCCGGTCCGGTCGTCGGTGGCGGCCCGGGCGCGTTGCAGTCCGGGGCCGGACTCCAGGGCGGCCACGGCCGACTTCAGCGCGTCCAGGTCGTGCGCGTGCATGCCGGCCGGGTCGGGCGCCAGGAACCAGTAGCGGGCCGGGCCTGTGGCCGTCCCCAGCAGCGCGGGAGCCGCCTCCTGGGGGAGCAGCAGGGTGCCGAGCCAGTACTTCGGCGGGTCTCCGCCCGTGCTGGGAATGGTCACCAGGACCGGGGTGCGCAGTCGTGGCACGGTCGACCAGTAGGCGCCGGCGGGGTCGCGGGGTTCGAGGATGCCGGTGACGCGGACCGCGAGCGGGGGCCGGCCCACCGCCGGCACATGGATGACCGAACCCACCTTGATGTGCAGGCTCTTGGCAGTGGCGGCGGTCACGGCGGCCTCCACCCCGGGTGTGGTCTCGTCCACCGGGTGGCCGGCGCGCGGCAGCCGCCCGGTCCGCACGCGCGCGTGGTCGGCCAGGCCGCTCGGCGCGAACAGCGAGACCCGCGCGGGCAGCCCGGTCGGGCGGGGCAGCCAGGGGTCCGGGACCGCCGGGTTGTCACTGGAGGCGACGCCGTACATCGACTGGGCGCGGTCGACGGTCAGCGGGCGGTCCACCGCGGTGAGGATCTTCGCGTACTGCCGCTCAAGGGGAGTGGGGCGCAGCGCCTCGGCCCGCGCTGCGGCCGACAGGCCGGGGTCGGGCCCGGGCGCCACCACCTGCACGGTGGTCCGGTCGGGCCGGGCCCGCGCGACGGCGTGGCGCAGGCCGGCGTCCTCGTAGCGGTCGACCGCGCGCGGGTAGGCGCCCGCCAGGCACGCGGTCAGGGCGACCAGGAGCGCGAGGGCGGCGGCGGCACCGGGCGCGGCCCGCAGCCGGGTCCGTACCCAGGGCGCGACGACCCGCGGCATTCACTCACCTCCCGTTTCGCGCAGCGCCCGCGCCGGATCCGCCCGGCGCACGGCCGGCACCACCGCGACCGCCAGCGGAACGACGGCGACCGCGGCGAGCAGCAGCGCCACGCGTGCGGGCGGCAGCAGGACCAGCAGGTCCGGCACCGGCCGGGTGGCCTCGCCGGTCAGGACGATCAACGGCAGGACGGCCCGGGCCAGTACGGTGCCGAGGCCCAGGCCCACCGCGAGCGCCAGACCGACCAGCACGGCCTGTTCGGCGGCGACCGTGCGGGCCAGCTGACGACGTGGCGCGCCGAGCGCCCGCAGGACGGCGAACTCGGCGTCGCGGGCCCGCTGCGCGGCCGCCGCGCCGACCGCGAAGCCGACGGCGGCGAGCGCCGCCGCCACCACGGCCGCCGCCGTGAACGCGGCGGCGGGGCCCGCGCCGAAGGGGTCCTCGCGCAGCTCGGCGGCGATCTCGTCGCGGACCACCACCTGCCCCGGGTCGACGTCCGGCAGCGCCCGCACGGCGGCGGCCACCCCGGCCGCGTCGCCCGCACCGGTGGCCAGCCACCACTCGGTGGGCGTCACGCTGTCGCCGTACCGCTCCTGCAGCACCAGGTTCACGGCGCGCAGATCGAGCAGGACGGCCCCGCCGTCGCGGGCGCCGGTGGCGGTCGGATCGGCGGTGGCGGGCAGCGCCCGGACGGCCCGGACGATCCGCACCGGCAGCGTGTGGTCGTCGATCGTCAGGTCGACGCGCTGCCTGGGGCGGGCGCCGGCCGAGGCCAGATAGCGGTCGGTGGCGACGGCCGGCACCGCGGCGGGCGCGGGCTGCGGCACCTGGAGCCGGACCGTGACGGAGGCGACCTGCCACTGGCCGGCGTCCGGGAGGTAGCCGGTGCTGTAGGTGAAGGTCAGCGGGCCGGTGCCGGTCTGCTCGGGGCGGGTGGGGCTGGTTCCCGGGCCCGCGACGGCGTCGCCGTCGGCGTCCGCGGCGGTGCTCCAGCGGCCGGGCAGCGCCAGCCGGCGCTGCTTGCCGTCGGCCCCCGTCGCCGTCAACTCGTCCAGGGTCAGCCGGTGTTCGGCGCGGGTGCCGGGCTGGGCCAGCTCCAGGCGCAGTCCGGTGAGGGTCACCGGGCCGGGCGCGGTGCTCAGGTCGAGGGTCAGCGGGTGGGGGTTCCCGTCGGCGGGGAGCTGTCCGAACGGCATCCGGTACGGCACTCCGTACCGGTCCGTGAGCGTCACCGTGACCGTCACGTCGGTGGCCGTCGCCGGTCCGGCGGAGCTGCGCAGGGCCGCCGCCAGCCGCAGCCGGACGGTGCCCGCGGGCACCTCGGTCCCGGCCGGGGCGCCCTGCGGCGCGAGCGCGGCGAACAGCGGCCGTACCGGCACGTCGGACAGGTCCGGGCGCATCAGCACCGCGTCCGCCGCGTGCCTGGTGTCCAGGGCCAGCACGGTCGCCGTCCGGTCGCCGGACAGCGGCTGGGATTCGCGTACGACCGGGGCGGCCTCGCGCACGTGCGGCATGCGGGCGTACCGGTCCGTACGGCCGAGTCCGCCCTCCCCGGCGGCCGTCACCCGCACCGGCACCCCCGCACGGAAGTCGGCCTGGTCGTCCTGCGAGCGGTGCCAGGAGGCGGCCTGCCCGATCGCGAGCATGCCGAGCGCGACGGCGAGGACGAGCAGCAGTACCGGGCCCGCGCCGCGCGCGGTGCGCCGGCTGAACTGCCAGCCGGCCAGCGCCACCGGCAGCCCCCGCCCGCCCGCCGCCCACCGCTCGGCGAACCGCGCCACGGGCGGCAGCAGCCGCAGCGTCAGCACGGTCCCGGCGAGCAGCGCCAGCGCGGGCGCGGCCACCAGCAGCGGATCGACACCGAGCACCCCGGACCGGTCGGCGGCCACGCCCCCGGACCCCTGCCGCCCCAACTGCCAGTAGGCCACCCCGGCGACGGCGAGCAGCCCCAGGTCGGCCCCGGTGCGCAAGGACCCGGGAGGACCACCGGAGGAGACGGGCCGGGGCCGGGAGCGGGCCGCACCCGGGCGGAAGCGGGCGGCGAAGACACCGGTGGAGCCGGAGCGCCCGGGATGGCGGTGCGCATCGGAGGACGCCGGGCCGCCCGTGCTCGGTCCGACGGGGGACGGGGACCGGTGGCCGGGTCGGCGGGGTGTCGGCCGGAGTGGGCGCGGGCTGACCTGCCGCCGAGGTGATCGTGCCCCGCTCACCGCCGGTCCCGTCACCGCCAGGGCGCAGCCCAGGGCCACCGCGACGGCCACCAGCCAGACGTCGGGGCCGCCGGCCGGGGGGAGGGCGAGACGCAGGCCGAGGCCGGCCAGCGGGCCGTGACCGGCGAGGACGGCGGTGAGGGGGCCGGCGAGGAGCGGGGCGGAGACGGCCGCGGGGAGGGCGAGCAGGGCGGCCTCGGCGGCGGCGAGGACGGCGATCCGGGTGCGGGAGGCGCCGCGGGCCCGCAACAGCCGCGTCTCGTCGGCCCGTTCACTGCTCAGCAGCCGGGCCACCAGCAGCAGCGCGTACCCGGCCAGCAGGACGAGCAGCAGCGCGACGATCAGCAGGGTGGAGCGGGCGACGAGCAGCGAACGCTCCACCCGGTCCAGGACGTCCGGCAGCGAGGTCTGCGCCAGCGTCGTGCCGCGCAGCACCGGGTGCCGGCGCAGGCCCGCGCCGGCCGCCCCCGCCGTCGTACGCAACCGCCCGATCCGCCCGGTCGTCGTCCCGGTGAAGTCCGCCGACGCCAGCCACGCCGTGGTCCCGGCGCTGACCCGGCCGCCGGTGAGCACGGAGGGGTCGGTGAGCAGCGGGCCGTACGTGGTGAAGCCGGCCGTCCGCACCCCGCGGCCGAGCAGGTCGTCCAGCCGCCAGTACGGCGCCGTCACCGAGACCGGGCGGTACAGCCCGGTGATCCGCACCCGCACCGCCGGGCCGTCCAGCCGGTCGGCCAGGGTGAGCCGGTCACCGGGCTTCAGCCGGAGCGCCCGGGCGGCGGTCTGCGGGAGCGCGGCCTCGACCGTCCCGTCGGCCGGGTGCGGGAGCCGGCCGGTGGTCAGACGCACCTGGGTGCGGTCCAGTGCCGCGAGGTAGGTGAGGTCCGGGTCGCCGGACCGGGCCGCGGGCGGCTGCAGCGAGCGGGGCAGCGCGTACGGGCCCGAGCGGCGCAGCGTCCGCAACGTCACCGGAAGGCCGTCGAAGGCCCGGCGCGCGCCCTCGCGGACGGCGGTGTCGGCGGCGGCCCCCTGCCCGGGCGGCACGTCCGCCTTGACGATCAGCGCGGTCTCGGCCGCGTTGCGCGGGTCGGCCAGCACATGACGCAGCGAGGCGTCGCCGATCGCCCCCGAGTACGCGGTGAGAGTCGCCAGCACCGCGGTGGTCAGCACCACGGTGAGCAGCGCGGCGCCCAGCAGCGGTCGGTGCGCACGCGCGCGTGAGAAGACGAACCCCGTCACCCGGCCCCCGTATGCCCGGACTTCCAGACCTTCGGGCGATGCTGGCAGAGCGAACCGGCCACGGGTAAGCGGTCGTCGACCGGTCTATACCGGATCGTGACCGGAATCCGGCGAAGGGCGACCGGAATCCGGCCTTCAGCGAGGCCCGGTCACTCCGGTGTGTTGATCATCGAGGCGGCGGCGTACGTCAGGTAGTTCCACAGCGTCCGCTCGTGCTCCTCGGACAGCCCGAGTGCGTCGACGGCCACCCGCATGTGCCGCAGCCAGGCGTCGTGCGCCGCCCGGTCCACCGTGAACGGGGCGTGCCGCATGCGCAGCCGGGGGTGTCCGCGGTTGTCGCTGTAGGTGGTGGGGCCGCCCCAGTACTGCATCAGGAACAGGGTCAGCCGCTCCTCGGCCGGGCCCAGGTCCTCCTCCGGGTACATCGCCCTCAGCACCGGGTCCGCGGCGACCTCCTCGTAGAAACGGTGGACGAGACGGCGGAAGGTCTCCTCCCCGCCGACCTGCTCGTAGAAGGTCTGCTCCTGAAGCGTGCCGCGCCGAATCTCATTCACCCGTCCATGGTCTCAGACGCGGTGACCGAGGACTCGAGGCTTAGGACCAGCAGGCCGGAGCGCCCCTAGTGTGGACACATGGGCGCCTACGACACGGAGACCGAGGAGCTCGCCGCCGCGGAGCGGGCCGCGCTGGTGCGGGAGATCGACGGCGAGGGCGTCTGGGCGCAGGACCCGGTGTGGCGGGAGTCGTTCGCGGAGGTGCCCCGGCATCTGTTCGTGCCGTACTACTACGTCGCCGGACCGCACGGCTACGAGCGCCGCTGGGGCGAGAGCCCGGACCGCGCGGCGCGGGAGCGCTGGGTGCGCGGCGCCTACGCGGACGTGCCGCTGGCCACCCGGCTGCGCGACGGCGAGCTGCTCTCCTCCAGCAGCCAGCCCTCGCTGATGGCACGGATGCTGGTCGCGCTGAGCGTCGGGGACGGCGACCGGGTCCTGGAGGTGGGCGCCGGCACGGGCTACAACGCGGCCCTGCTCGCCCACCGGCTGGGCGACGACGACCTCGTCACCACCATCGACCTGGAACCGGAGATCACCGAGTCGGCCCGTCGGCACCTTGCCGTCGCCGGATACCGCCCGGCGGTCGTCACCGGCGACGGAGCGCGCGGGGTGCCCGAACGCGCCCCCTTCGACCGGATCATCGCGACCTGCGCGCTGGCCAGGGTGCCGCGCGCCTGGCTTGCCCAGTGCCGACCCGGCGCCCGGATCCTGACCCCGCTGGCCACCGGGCTGCTCGCCCTCACCGTGCGGGACGCGGAGCATGCCGAGGGCCGCTTCCTGCCCTCGGCCGCCTATTTCGTACCGCTGCGCGGCGAGGGCAGGGCGGAGCCGGAAGGGGTGTCGCTCGCCGGGCTGCCGTGCCGGGCGAGCGAGCAGGAGCCGTTCCGCTTCCTGCTGGCGCTGACCCGGAGCGCCATCGACCCCCGGGCCGCCTACGCGCTGTGGGAGCGCGAGGGCGAGCCGGACCGTGAGCGGTACGGCGTCACGGTCGCCGGCGAGCGGGCCTGGGCGTGGCTGGACGGACCGGAGGGGCCGTACGTCTGGCCCCTCCCGTAACCCTCCTCAGCCCCGGCGGACGGTGATCGTCGTCCAGGCGCCCACGTGCACCCGGTCGCCGTCCTGGAGCGGGACCGGCACGAACGGCTGGATCGGCTCCTCCGACATGTTGACCGTGGTGCCGTTCGTCGAGTTCTGGTCGACGACCGCCCAGTTGCCGTCCGGCTGCTGCACCAGCACCGCGTGCTGGTGCGAGACGCCCGGGTCCTCCGGCGGCACCGACAGGTCGACGTCGGGGGTGTCGCCGGTGGAGTGCCGGCGGCGGCCGATGGTCACCTGGTTGCCGGTGAGCGTGCGCTGCTGTGCGGGCGAGTACGCGGGCAGGTTGAGCCCCGTGGCCTCGGGACCCGAGCGCTGCATCATCGCCATGAAGTAGTCGCGGTCCGGGCCGATGGTCGCGGTCCAGGTGGCCGGCTGCGGGAAGCCGGAGCCGGGCGGGGCCTGGGTGGCACCGGGCTGCGGGTAGCCGTACCCGCCGCCGGGGGCCTGTCCGGGCGGGGCCTGGGTGGCGCCGGGTTGCGGGTAGCCGTACCCGCCGCCCTGGCCGCCGGGAGCCTGTCCGGACGGGTCGGCGGACGACGGCGGGGAGATCACCCAGTCGTCGTCACCGCCGCCGAAGCCGGAGGGGCCGCCGGTGGCCGGACCGCCGGCCGGGGGCCGACCGGTCTCCTGCGGGAACGCGGGCGGCGCGGGCGGTCCGGACTGCTGGAACGCCTGTGCGGGACCGCCGGGGCCTCCGGGACCGCCGGGCGGCGGCGGAACCGTGCGCGAGGGGTCCCCGCCGAAGCCCGAGGGGCCGCCGGGCCCCTGCCCCTGCCCGGACCCGCCGAAGCCGGGGCCCTGGCCGGGACCGTTGCCGAAGGCGGACGGGCCGTCGGAACCCTGGCCGCCGCCGAAGCCGGAGGGGCCACCGGGGCCGGGACCCCGCTCGCCGCCGAAAGCGGAGGGGCTGCCGGAGCTGGGGCCTCGGTCGCCGCCGAAGCCGGAGGGACCGCCGGAGCCCTGGCCCCGGTCGCCACCGAAGCCGGACGGGCCGCCGGAGCCCGGGCCTCGGTCGCCACCGAACGCGGAGGGGCCGCCGGAGTTCTGGCCCTGGCCGGGACCGTTGCCGAAGGGGGACGGGCCGTCGGAACCCTGGCCGCCGGCGAAGCCGGAGGGACCACCGGAGCCGGGACCCCGGTCGCCGCCGAAGCCGGAGGGGCCGCCGGAGTTCTGGCCCTGGCCGGGACCGTTGCCGAAGGGGGACGGGCCGTCGGAACCCTGGCCGCCGGCGAAGCCCGAGGGGCCGCCCGAACCCGGTCCCCGGTCGCCGCCGAAGCCGGAGGGGTTGCCGGAGCCGGGACCGCGGTCGCCGCCGAAGCCCGAGGGACCACCGGAGCCGGGACCCCGCTCGCCGCCGAACGCGGGCGGGCCGCCGGAGCCCTGGCCCGGGACCTGGCCGCCGCCGAAGTTCGGGGGCGGGCCGGAGGGGCGGCCGTCGCCGCCGAAGGCGGACGGGCCCGGGGTGGTCGGCGGGCCGGACGGTGCGCGGTCGCCGCCGAACGGCGTCGGGCCCGACGGCTCGCTGCCGAAGGACGGGATCGGCTCGGCGGGCCGGTTCATCTGCGAGGGCCGCGAGCCCTGGTACTCGTACCCGTCACCGCCGCCGTAGGTCGCGCTCGGCGGCTGGAAACGGGGCTGCGGCGGACGCGGCGCGGCCGGGGTGTACGAGGTGGCCGTGTTGGTCAGGAAGTTCCACCGGCACTCCTCGCAGAACGGCGCGCCGCCCTCACGGGGCGTACGGCACTGCGGGCACAGCTCCGGCTCCGGGGCCGACGCGGACGCGGGGCGTCCGGCCGGGCCGCCCTGCGGGGGCGGGAAGCCGTAGCCGCCCGCGGGCGGGGGCGGCGGCGGGGGCGGAGGTACGGCACCGGCCATGCGGTGACCGCAGACCTCGCACCAGTCGTCGGAACCCGACTGGTGTCCGTTCGGGCAGGTCGGCATGTCGGAGCTTCCCCTTCTCCCAAGGGTCGGTCTGGATGTCCTGGGCGTCGTCCAGAGTCACTTCTTTACACGAACAGTCTTTGTGGACCGGGTCTCCAGAGTCATCTCATCGGCCTCCGCGACCTTCGTCTTCAACCGCACAGTACCCGTCGCGGCATCGACCACGTCCACCACCTTCGCAAGCAGTTTCGCAGTATCCGCGTTCCCCGAGACACTCGCGAGCTGAACAGCCCGCCCCAGTTTGGCGGTTGCTCCATCGAAATCGCCCGCTTTGCGAAGGTCGAGGCCTTGCTGGATGGCTTGTGCCAGTTCGGCCTGCCCGGTGTAGTGGGCGACTTGCGGGTTGATCGAGGTGGAGGCCGCCATGTCGTCCGTCCACACGGCCCGTACGAGTCCCTGCGCGCCGAGGTTCTGTACCGATCCGTCCGATTGCGGGATGACCAGGGAGACCCGGGCGGCGAGCATCTCCTGGCCGATGTGCGCCGCGGGCACCTCGACGCACACGTGGTAGTCGCGGGACTCGTCGCCCCAGGACCCGGTGGGATAGTCCCCGGCGCGCGGCCCGGCCTCGGTGCGCCGGCCGGTCAAGTCCTCGACGGTGGGCGCGACTTGCTTGACGTACCGGATGGTCGTGCCGACCGGTGTCCAGACCCGCAGGGAGACGTCGGCGACCTCCTTGCCCATCGCCGTCTCCATCATCCGCGTGAAGTCGGCGGCCAGGCCCGCCGGGTCGGCCACGATGTCGGCGGTGCCGAGCATTGCCGAGGCGATCCCTGTGACTTCTTTCACCTCCCAGTCGGTGCCCACGCCCCGCGCGTCACAGGTGAACCGTCCGGCACACGCGTCGAGCGTGGCCCTCAGGTCGTCGGGCGACTCGTGCTCGTTGCGGCCGTCGGTGAGCAGGATGCCGTGCCGGATGGTGACGTCCGCCGAGGACAACAGCCGGTCGGCGAGCCGCAGCCAGGTGCCGATGGCCGTACCGCCGCCCGCGCCGAGCCGGCGCAGCGCCTGCTTGGCCTGCTCGCGGGTGGTGGCGTCGGCGACGGCGAGCCGTCCGCCGCCGGGGTAGACCTCCTTGGCCACATGGGTGCCGCCGACCACCGCGAAGCGCGTGCCGTCGCGCAGGGTGTCGATCGCGGCGGCCGTGGCGTCCCGGGCGTTGCGCATCTTGGTCGGCGGGTAGTCCATGGACCCCGAGCAGTCGACCATGATCGCCACCGCGGCGGCGGACCGCTGCCCGGGCGTCGGCGCGGGCGCGCCGACGGCGGCGCCGATGGTGCCGCCGCCCGTCGCCGTCACCGTGACGATGGCGTTGACCTCACGGCCGCCCTCGGGCAGGTACTCGTTCTGGTAGACGTCCACCGAGAACTGTGGCACGTTCGGTTTCGCGAAATTGGCCATGCTTGATCGCATCCCCCTCGGACACCTCGCGCGCGCGAGGCGGTGACGATGGACGGACCGGTCCCCTCCGGCCCGTCGAGGCCTCCCCGTGCGGCAGGCGTCGCTTTCGGCCTCAGGCCGATCCTGCCCCCTGCGGCGGTGCGGGGAACGGCAGGACCGCCACTGTTACGTTGTCGTGGCCCCCGCCGTCCAGCGCGTGGCCCACCAGCACCCGGGCGCTGTGCAGCGGACGGGCCGCCGCGTCCTCCGGGACGATTTCGGACATCTCCGCGGCCGTCTCGGCGTAGTTCCACAGGCCGTCGGTGCACACCACCACCACACCGGGCCGGTCCGGCTTGAACGAGGCGGTGTGCGGCTCCAGTTCGTAGGCGTCCGCCCCCAGCCAGCCGGTGATCGCGTGGGCGCGCTCGTCGGCGTACGCCTCGGCCTCGCTCATCAGGCCGGCGGCGACCATTTGCGCGGCCCAGGAGTCGTCCTCGGTGAGCCGGGCGGGCGGCGTGCCGCGGTCGTCCGGCATCCAGTAGGCGCGGCTGTCGCCGACCCAGCCGACCACCAGCAGCCCGGAGGTGACCACCGCGCCGACGATGGTGCAGGCCGGGGCGTTCTGGTGCGGGGCGTGCTCACGGGCCGTGGCGGGCTCCTCGGCCAGGGCGTTGACGGCCTGCGCGGCGGCCACGATCGCCTCGTGCATGGCCGTCTGCGGGTGCGTGCCGCGCGGCAGCGCGGACAGCAGGGTGTCACCGGCCGCCTGGGAGGCGGCGCTCGACGCGTCGTCCGGGCGGGTCGCCGAGGACACGCCGTCGCAGACGACGGCGAGGACGGCCGGGGTGCCGTCGGGCAGCGTGGTGCGGCCGACGGTGAAGGCGTCCTCGTTGCGGTGGTGGCGCAGGCCCCGGTCGCTGACGGCGGCCACCGGGCCCGATTCCCGCTCCACATGGTCGCGTTCGCGGGGCTGGGCGTGTCCGCAGTTCTCGCAGTACCCGTCGCTGTCCACCCGGCCCGCCCGGCAGGCCACGCAGGTCTGCGCGGGCTCCTCCGGCACGGGGGCCTCGGCGGACGCGCGCGGGTCGGGCGCCTGGAGCGCGTACTCCTCGGGCTCCGGCGACCGGTCGAAGCGCACCCCGGAACCGGCGGGCTCCTGCTCGCCGGGCGCCCCGGACTCGTGGCCGGGCAGCGGGGAGCCGCCCGAGTCGGTGCCGGGCAGGTCGGCGGGCAGATGCGCCGGGGGCGGGCTGCCGGAGCCGTCCGGTTCGGGGGCGGGCCAGGACACGCCGTCCCCGGGCGCGGCGGAGCCGGTCATGGTCAGCGTCGGATGGTCCTGCGGCGGGGCGGGGACCACCGAAAGGTCGTAACCGCACGCGCCGCAGAAGAGGTCACCCGACTCGACGGGCTCCGCGCAGCTCGGGCACTTCGCCGGTGCGGCCTGCTGGGGCATCTGCGACATCAACTACACCCACGTCCGGGGGCGGTAACGGTTCGCCCGTTCCACCAGTTCGATCCTCTCCTCGCCGCCGGGCGCCAGCCGGGCCAGCGTGCGGTAGGCGCGCTCCAGGCCGAAGCGGAGGCCCCGCTCCTCCAGACCGCTGCCCAGCAGCATCCGCCCGCCGACGGCCGGCTCCGCGGTGCCCTGGCCTCCGGAGAGTATCCAGTCCAGCGCGCAGCCGAGCACTTCCGCCGACAACTGCTCGCGCCGTGCCGGGTCCAGGCCGTACGCCTGCAGCGCCTCGACCTGCCCGGCGGCGGCGGTCAGGTCGTCCAGGAACGGTACGTCACCCGCGGTCGCGGTGCGCTGTCTGAGCCGGGCCCGGACGGCGGCGACCCGGGCGGCCGTGTAGTGGATCGAGGACTCCGGGACGGACTCCAGCGTCCGTACGGCGCCGCGCCGGTCCCCGGCCGCGAGCTGCACCCGGGCCAGCCCGAAGGCCGTGCTGACGTAGCTCGGGTCGGTCGCCCACACCAGGTGGTAGTACTCGGCCGCGTTGTCCAACTGCCCCAGCACCTCCGCGCACAGACCGAGCGCGAGCTTGGGCGCGGTCTCGCCCGGGAAGGCGTCGTAGACCGCGTCGAAGGCCAGCGCGGCGCCCTCGAAGTCGCCGGTGACCAGGGCGGCCACGCCCCGGTACCACACCACCCGCCAGTCGTCGGGGCGTTCCTCGTCCAGCTCGGCGAGGCTCGTCAGCGCGGCCTGGTGGTCGCCGCTCTCCAGCCGGGCGCGGATCTGCCGCAGCCGGGTCTCCACGGTCTGCGAGGGCGCCGCGTCCAGGGCGCTGATCAGCTCGGCGGGCGCGGAGGCCATGAGGCCCGCCAGGAAACCGGCGTTGGGGTCGCCGGGGTCGACCAGCGGGACCGGCAGCGCGAGGGCGGCGGCCGCGGTGTCCACGGGCCTGACGAGCGCGGCCGGCGCGACGGACCCGGGCGCGGGAGCGCCGCCGCGAGCCTCCCGCGCGCCCAGCCGCGACACGTCCCCGTCCAGCCGCGGGAACAGCTCCGTGTCCGTGACCTTCACCTCGGGCCCGAACAGCGTCGACAGCGCTGGCCGGGCCTGCCCGGTCTGCAGCGAGACGACCTCGCGCAGCACACCGGTCAGCTGCTCGGCCATCTCCTGCGCGGAGGCGAACCGGCGGGCCGGGTCGGGGTCGGTGGCGCGGACCAGGAGCCGGTAGAAGGACTCGTAGCGCCGGAGCACCTCGATGGTGTCCGGGTCGGGCAGGGAGTCCACGAAGACGTTCGTGTAGCCCTGGAAGTCGAAGGCGAGCACGGCGAGCGTGCGGCCCACCGTGAACAGGTCGCTCGCCACCGACGGGCCTACCTCGGCGACCTCGGGCGCCTGGTAGCCGACCGTGCCGTAGATCGCGGACTCCTCGTCGTCCATGCGGCGCACGGCGCCCATGTCGATCAGCTTGAGCTGGTCCTCGGTCTGGATGGCGTTGTCGACCTTGAAGTCGCAGTACAGCAGGTTGCGGATGTGCAGATGGCCGAGCGCCTCCAGGGCCTCGATGCCGTAGGCGCAGGCCTGCTCCACCGGCAGCGGGTCGCGCCGGCCGTCGGCGGCGCGGCGGGCGTTGGCGATCTCCTTCAGGGACTTGCCGCCGACGTACTCCATCACGATGTAGCCGTCGAGGGAGCCGGTGCGCTGGTCGAGGTGCTCGACGAAGTTGTAGATCCGCACGATGTTGGCGTGCTCGATCTCCGCGAGGAAGCGCCGCTCGGAGATCGCGGCGGCCATCGCGTCCTGGTCGCCGGTGTCGAGCAGGCCCTTGAGCACCACCCACCGGTCGGAGACGGCCCGGTCCACGGCGAGGTAGATCCAGCCCAGGCCGCCGTGCGCGAGGCAGCCGGTGACCTCGTACTGGCCGTGCACGATGTCCCCGGCCCTCAGCTTCGGCACGAAGGAGTACGGGTGACCGCACTTGGTGCAGAAACCCTCGGTGCGGCCCGGCCGGTCGCCCCGGGCCCGGCCGACGGGCGCTCCGCAGTCGGACCGCGAGCAGAAGCGCTTGCGCTCGGGCACCTCCGGGTTCTCCAGCACCATCACGCGCGGGTCGGGCCGCGGCACCTGCGGCACGTTGACCAGTCCGGCACCGAGCCGCCCGCGTGCGGAGGTGCCGGAGGAGGAGCCGGAGCTGCGCACCGACACCGAGCGGCCGGTGGACCTGCCCGACAGGGACCGCGAGAGCCGCCCGGACACCGACCGCCGCGACTTCGACGACTGCGAGGACGTCCGGGAGCTGCGGGAACTGCCGCTGTCCGCGGCGCCCTTGGCGACTCCGGTGGGCGGCGAGGCGACCGTCCCGGTCGCGGACACCACCGGCGCGAGACCGCAGGTGTCGCAGTACAGCTCACCGCCGCCGACGTCCTCGTACGCCCCCTCGCAGCCCGGCCGCTGACAGTTCTGCCCCGCCTGGCTCATGCCTGCTCCCCCTTACGGTCCTCGGCCGCCGGCGTGCCGCCCAGCAGCTCGGCCGCCGCCTGCTGGTAGCGCAGGACGGCCTGTTCGGCCACGCGCAGGTCGCAGGGCGCGCTCCACAGCATGCGGCGGGCCGCGTCGTACCGCTCGACGATGCTGGTAGTTGCGGTCGGTACGTGAGTGGCTCGCCGGATGGGAGACCGGCCTGATCGAAACGGCCCGGGACGCGGGCGCCAGCTGGGATTCGGGTCCGGCCTTCCCCGAAGGCTCGCGCAC
>NZ_JBSGDB010000177.1:0-16806 GCF_053602155.1 Streptomyces sp. NPDC004561 | reverse complement strand
GAGGCCGGCGAGCGTCCCTTCCGTGTCGTCGCCGTCACCTCCTGCCCGACCGGCATCGCCCACACCTACATGGCGGCCGAGTCCCTGGAGAACGCGGGGCGCGAGTCGGGCGTCGAGCTGATCGTCGAGACGCAGGGATCGGCCGGCTTCACCCGGCTGGACCCGGCCGTGATCGCGGCGGCGGACGGCGTGATCTTCGCGCACGACGTCCCCGTACGCGACAAGCACCGCTTCGCGGGCAAGGCCACCGTCGACGTCGGTGTGAAGGCGGGCATCAACCGTGCCGCCGAACTCATCGCGGAGGTCCGCGAGAAGGCGGCGCGCGGCGAGACGAGCGCTCCGGCGCCCGCGTCGGGCGGCACACCGGTCGAGCGCGCGGGCGACTCCACCGAGGGCTACGGCACCAGGCTCCGCAAGTGGCTGATGAGCGGCGTGAGCTACATGGTGCCGTTCGTCGCCGCGGGCGGTCTCCTCATCGCCCTGGGCTTCGCGATCGGCGGCTACAAGATCAACAAGGCGCCGTCGGTGATGGACCACTTCCTGTGGACCCAGGCCGACAGCTGGGGTGCCCTGCTGTTCCAGATCGGCGGAGTGGCCTTCGCCTTCCTCGTCCCGGTCCTCGCCGGCTACATCGCCTACGGCATGGCCGACCGGCCGGGCCTGGTCCCCGGCTTCGTGGGCGGCGCGATCTCACTGACCATCAACGCCGGCTTCCTGGGCGGTCTCGCGGCCGGTCTGATCGCCGGTGGCGTGGTGATGGCGATCCAGAGGGTGCGCATACCGGCGGCGATGCGCGGCATCATGCCGGTGGTGGTGATCCCGCTGATCTCCTCGGCGATCGTCGGGTTCCTGATGTTCGTGGTGATCGGCAAGCCCATCGCCACCGCCCAGCGGGCCCTGACCGACTGGCTGAACGGTCTCACCGGCACCAACGCCATCCTGCTCGGCGCCCTGCTCGGCCTGATGATGTGCTTCGACCTCGGCGGCCCGGTCAACAAGGTCGCCTACACCTTCGCCACGGCCGGCATCGCGGTCGCCAACCCCAGTGACTCCGCGATGAAGATCATGGCCGCGGTGATGGCGGCCGGCATGGTCCCGCCGCTGGCGATGGCGCTGGCCACGACCGTGCGCGGCCGGCTGTTCACGCAGACCGAGCGCGAGAACGGCAAGGCCGCCTGGGTCCTCGGCGCCTCCTTCATCTCCGAGGGCGCGATCCCGTTCGCGGCGGCCGACCCGCTGCGGGTCATCCCGTCCGCCATGGTGGGCGGCGCGCTCACCGGCGCCCTGTCGATGGCCTTCGGCGCCACCCTGCGCGCCCCGCACGGCGGCATCTTCGTGGTCCCGCTGATCGGCAACCCGTTCCTGTACCTGATCGCCATCGCCGCCGGCGTCTGTGTCAGCACGGCACTGGTGATCGTCCTCAAGGGCATGCGCAAGCCGATCCCCGGGGCCACGGCCGCCGACACCGCCCCGAACCCCACCACCTCCTCCGCGGAGAGCAAGCAGCCGGTGGCGGCCTGACCTCCGCACCTTGTCCCTTTGGGACGCTGTGAGTTGTTCACGGCACCTGCGAGATACGTCACGGTCCGGGACCAAAGTCCCGGACCGTGGTGTGTACTGGGAGACATGCCAGAGCATGTCTCGAGTCTCCAGCTGGCCGGCGCGGCCGCCCTCACCCTGGCCGGCGTGGTCTGGGCGATCAGTGTCATGCGCCTGCTGCGCCGCTTCCGCGCGGAGGCTCTGCGAGAGCTCCCGGCCGCCCGCCTCCCGGTCCTCCCGCCCCAGCCGCAGTCCGGACCGCCGCGTGAGTCGGTGGAGCTGACCCCGGCGGAACGCGACGCCTTCGCCGGGCTGGTACGGCAACTCGGCAGTCACTGACCGGACAGCGGGCCCACTGCACCCGGCCACCGGTTCACCGAACGGACGGCGGGCCCACGGCGGATGCCCACGCGGTCACCGGCCGGACAGCGGTCCCGCGTCACCCGGCCCGCGCACGGGCACGGGCGCTAACCCTGTCGTGCCGCGCGCCGCTCCATGGCGTCCCGGGCGGCGTCCTCCGACATGTAGACCTCGCACATGTGGCGGCCGTCGGGCGTCGCCGTGTGCTCGGCCTCCCACAGGGAGACCTGGCTGCCGTCCGGCAGCAGGAAAGCGTGCTCGTACAGCGCGTAGCTCAGCCCCACCCGGCCGGCCCGGCCGGGGCGGCCGAACGCCTGCGTGATCTCGTGCGCGGTCGCCGTCGCCAGCAGGGCCGCGGTCTCCGCGTCCGGCCGGTCCGGGTTCTCCGCGCGGCGCAGCAGCCGGCGCGCGTGGTCGGCGGAGTCGTCGGAGGCGAACACATGCCGGGGCTCGGGGATCGCCCACAGCCGCATCAGCGCGGGCAGCTCCCAGTCCGGCGCCTCCGGCGGCAGCCCGAGCCGGGCCGTGGCGGCCTCCAGCTCCTCCTCGTCGACGTACACCTCGTGTTCCGGGGCGGCACCCGGCGTGGGGTTGTGCACGAGCTCCCACAGCGTGACCGCCGAGCCGTCGGCGAGCAGCCAGGTGTGCCGGTACGTCTCCCGGTGCAGCCCCGCGCTGTGGTGCGCGGAGTACAGCGAACTGTCGTGCGCCAGCGCGCAGTCGAGCCGCCATATGACCTCGTCCGGCAGCTCGAAGGAGTTCAGGGCACGGCCGAGGAGCCGCTCGAGATGCTCCTCCGGAGACTCGGGCGACTCGGCTGATTCGTACGCTGCCGTCTCGTACGGAACGCTCAAGGCATCTCCCGGCGTTGCTGCATGTCACCTTGTGGGTGCATACCGTAGCCCCTCGGTCGGACATCATGTCCGGGAACCGAGAAAACGTACGGCGGGAAAACGCGTGGGCCGCGCGAGAAGTTCCCGCGCGGCCTCACATACCGTCAAAACCCGCCACTCAGGCGGCACTTCCCGCGGTCCAGGCGCTCCAGGACATGTTCCAGCCGTTGAGACCGTTGTCCGGGGCCACCGTCGTGTCGGGGGAGTTCTTCACGATCACGACGTCGCCGACGAGCGAGTTGTCGTAGAACCACTTCGCCGTCGTGGCGCCCTGCGCGCCCTGCACGTCCGCGAGGCCGACACAACCATGGCTGGTGCCCTCCCGGCCGAACGGCGGGTTGCCCTTGTCGTACCAGTAGTTGCCGTGGATGAACGTCCCCGACGACGTCAGCCGCATCGCGTGCGGCACGTCCGCGATGTCGTACTCCCCGCCGAAGCCGACCGTCGAGCCGTTCATACGGGTCTGCTCGAACTTCTCGGAGATCACCATCTGCCCGTTGTACGTGGTGTGCTGCGGGCTGCCGGAGGAGATCGGCACGGTTCTGACCGTCCTGCCGTCCCGCACCACGGTCATCGTCTGTGTGCGGACGTCGACCGTGGAGACCTGCGACCGCCCGACGGTGAAGGAGACGGTCTTCTTCTGCACCCCGTAGACGCCCTTCGCGCCCTGGACCCCGTCCAGGTCGATCTTCATCGTGACCTTGGACCCGGCCTTCCAGTACTCCTGCGGCCGGAAGTCCAGCCGCCGGTCGCCGAACCAGTGCCCGGCCACCTGCTGCCCGCTGCTGGAGTTCACCGTGATGTGCGACTGCACGGCCTTCTTGTCGGTGACGGACTTGTCGAAGGTGAACGACACCGGCATGCCCGCCCCGACCGTCGCGCCGTCGTCCGGCGTGTAGGTGCCGATGAAGCTGTTCGCCGTGGTGACGGTGGTGAAGATGGAATTGGCCGCCGCCGTACGGCCGTCGGTGTCCTTGGCGGTCGCGGCTATCTGGTACTTCGTCCCGCGGTCCAGCTGCCGCCCGGGCTTCCAGACGCCGCCGTCCGCCGACAGCGACCCCGGCACCGTCTGTCCCGACCCCGCCACGGTCATCTTCACGTCGGTCAGCCTGCCGCCGCTGACCTTCACCCCGGTCGCGTTGATGGACGCGTCCGTCGAACCGTCTTTGGCGGAGATCACGATCCTGGCCGCCGACGTCCTGGGCGAGCCGCCGCCGCCCTTGCCCTCGTCGCCGGTGGCGTTGGCGTCGCCGCCGCACGCGGTCAGGGTGAGGGCGCCGACCATCAGGGCGGCACAGGCCCCCAGTGCGCGCCGCGCTGCAATGTCCGGCGTTGTCACGGGCTGCTCCAGGTTCGTGTGATGTGCGTGATCCGTTCCAGTGCGTGAACCAAGAGGGCGGCGGCGCCCGGCGGGGTTCCGCGCGTATCTCCTGAACGCCATCACGTGACAGAACCGCGACAATTCACGGCCCCGGGGCCTCGGAGCCGGGGCCGGCTCCTCCCGCGCCGCTACGGCTGCCCGTACAGCTCCGTGTACGACGGCCACGATCCGCCCGGCCCGTCGACCGGCTCGGCGGCGCGCACGGCCCGTACGATCGCGCGCGTCACGAGGTCGGCGCCGGCGGCGAGGACCTCGTTGAGCGCCAACGGGTGCGCGTCCAGCGCGTGTGCGCCGGTCGCCAGCGCGAACACCGTGTCCCCGTCGTGCAGGAGGTGCACCGGCCGTACGGCGCGGGCGATCCCGTCGTGTGCCGTGCCCGCCAGCTTCTGCGCCTGGGCCTTGGTGAGGTCCGCGTCGGTCGCGACCACCGCGAGCGTCGTGTTGAGCGGCGGCGGCGCGTTCCCGGCGGCGCCCTCCTGGAGACGCCGGCGCGCGGCCTCGTGCACGCGCTGCTCCGGATATGTCACCCGCCCCTGGAACAACTCCCCGTACAGCACCCCCGTTTCGGGATCCACCGCCGATCCGGCGGCGTTCGCGACCACCAGCGCGGCCACCGTGACACCCGAGTCGAGCACCGTGCTCGCGGTGCCCACGCCCCCCTTGAGCCCGCCCGCCACGGCGCCGGTGCCGGCACCCACGCACCCCTGGGGCACCGGGGCCCCCGGAGCGCTCACCGCCGCGGCCTCCACCGCCGCGCGCCCCGTCGCCGCGTCCGGCCGTGCCCGGAAGTTCCCCCCGCGCCCCAGGTCGAAGACGCACGCGGCGGGCACCACCGGCACGACATGCGCCGGGTCCGTCCCCACCGGCACGCCCCGCCCCCGCTCCTCCAGCCAGGCCATCACCCCGGACGCCGAGTCGAGTCCGTAGGCGCTGCCGCCCGTGAGGACGACCGCGTCGACCCTGCGCACCACGTTGCGCGGGTCGAGGGCGTCGGTCTCCTTGGTGCCGGGGCCGCCGCCGCGCACGTCCACGGCGGCGACGGCGCCGCCCTCGGGAGCGAGGACGACCGTGGTGCCGGTGAGCCAGCCGTCCCCGCAGCGGGTGGCGTGCCCCACCCGCACTCCGCCGACGTCCGTCAATGCGTCAACTGTCATGGAGGCCAGTCTGGCCCAGTCGCGGACGCGCTCTGAGGCCTCAACCGGCCGATGCGGCGGTGTCCGTCGCCGCTGCCCGTCCGGCCGTCCGCGCCGTCAGCGTCACCCCGGTCGCCACCGCGGCCGAGGTGACCAGCCCCGTGGCGAGCACCGCCCAGCCGCCCAGGAAGGTGCAGCACAGCACCAGCACGGCGGTGACCGGCAGCACCAGCTGCTGGGCGATGCCGACCTTGAAGTGCCGTGCGTGCAGGCCCCAGACGGTCAGCAGATACAGCGCCGTCGGCAGGGTCAAGGCCGCCGCGGCGGCCGGTGCGGACAGGTGCGTCTTGCCGACCGCCTGCTCCACGACCACCTCCAGGCCCGCGCCGATCGCCGCGGCCGAGGCGAAGATCAGGTAGTGGCCGTAACCCCAGAGGAACGCCTGTCCGTTGGCGCGGAGGTGGCCGTGGATGGGCACCACGAAGTAGATCCACCACGCGGAGAAGACGATCAGGAGTCCGCCCGCCGCGATCGGCAGCAGCGCGCCCAGCGCGTCGTGCTCGTCCACGGCCGACTTCACGGCGACCGTGGCCGCGGAGATCGTCTCGCCGAGCACGATGATCGTGAACAGGCCGTAGCGCTCTGCGATGTGATGCGGGTGCCAGGAGGTCTCGTAGTCCTTCTCGGCGTACAGGGGCACGCTCATCTCGGCGATCGCCATCACCAGGAACACCCAGGGCCGGGCCGGCTCCGGCAGCACCACCAGCCCCAGCCAGCCGACCTGGCAGAGCAGCACACCGCAGGCGTAGCGGCGTGCCATCGTCCGCTCCGTGCCCTCGGTCGATCCCGCGGCCCTCAGCCACTGCGCGGCCATCGCCAGCCGCATGATCAGGTAGCCGATCCAGACCACCAGGTAGTCGTGCTGCTGGAAGGCCTGGGAGATGCCGGCGGCCAGCACCAGGACGCCGGCGATCTGCACCAGGGTGACGAGCCGGTAGAGCACGTCGTCGTTGTCGTACGCCGAGGCGAACCAGGTGAAGTTCATCCAGGCCCACCAGATGGCGAAGAACTGCATCGCGTAGCCGAGGATCCCGGTGCCCGCGTGTCCCTCCGCGACGGAGTGCACCAGTTGCACGCCCGCCTGCGCGATCGCCACGACGAAGCACAGGTCGAAGAAGAGCTCCAGGGGCGAGGAGACCCGGTGTGCCTCGTCGCGGCCACGCGCGGTGAGCCGACGCAGGGGGTCGGAGGGGCGGCGTGCACCCGACGGCGCGGGCGCGGGAGCGGAACTCGACGTCATGCCTCCCAGGACAGCAGAAAACCGTCCCGAAATCCCTCCGGATCCGGCGGACCGTCGGCTCCTGCGGCCGGTGGTCCGGCCCCGGGCCGTCCGGGCCGGGGCCGTACCCTGGAGGCATGAGCACCGCCCCCGAACCCGAACCCCGCACCCCGAGGCCCGCGCTGGTCTTCGACGACCCGCTGGACCAGCAGTCCTCGGACGACACCGATCGCGGGTGGGGCGAGCGGACGGAGGGCGACAGCGCCGCCGACCTGAAGCGCTTCCTCGACGAGAAGCCGCCCCACCACCTCTGAGCCGTCCGCGCGAGCGCGGCTAGCGCTGGTCGTGCCCGGACACGCGCTGTGCGACCAGCGCGTCGCGGATCTCCTTGAGCACCTCCAGCTCGGTCACCTCGATGACATCCTTGGTTCCCTCGCGCTCCGCCCTGCGCGCCGCCTGCCGGGCGAGGAACTTCGCCATCGGCAGGACCATCAGGAAGTACACCACCGTCGCGGTGATCAGGAAGGTCAGCGTGGCGCCCAGGACGGAGCCCCACATCAGCTGGATGCCGTGCGTCCCGTGGCACGAGGCGCTGAGGCACGAGTTGTAGTTGTCCAGGTTCTGCGTGCCGATCGCGCCGACCAGCGGGTTGATCAGCCCCTTCACCACTGAGTTGACGATGTTCGTGAAGGCCGCGCCGATGACCACCGCGACTGCCAGATCGACGACGTTGCCGCGTATCAGGAAGGCTTTGAAGCCATGCCAGATGCCCGGTTCCTGCTTCGCGCTCACCTCGGGGACTCTCCTCGCATGCACAAGTCGTGGAACAAACCGCTCCGCAACCTACGGCACGATGCCGCCGTTGTGTCCAATCTCGTCGCTCGAATGTGCGACTCGACGGCCGGTCTCCGGGAAATCGACCCTGCCGGTTCAGCACAGCGTCACCGCCAGTCGCGCTGTGGCACTGGCGCCGACCAGGCGTGCCGCCGTGGCGCGCGGCACCGACAACACGATCAGCGCGCCGCTCTCGGCCGTGCCGTCCAGCGGCTCCGGCACCCGTGTCACCCGCACACCCCGCGCGAGCACCCGGGCGCCGCCCCCGGCCGACGGGTCCTCCGCCGCGATGACGTCGACCCGGTCGCCGGGCCGCAGCAGCCGGACCGTGGCGGCGTCGGCGATCCGCACCGGCGCCGTCACCACCTCCGCAGCCCGGTGCCGTCGCACCGGTTCGGTGGCCGGGTGCCCGCGGGCGCGCTGGGTGGGGTGCGGTTCCGCCGTGGTGCGCGGGCCGGCGGCCACGAGAGCCGCCGCGGTCACCGCGAGGCCGGCTGCGATCGCCCGCCGGCGATGCCGTACGAGTCGCTGCAGCCGGTACCGCCCGCCGCGCACCCGCACCGGAGGGAACGGCGGCACCTCACAGGTCGCGGGGGCGTCCGTGCCCAGCGGACGCGGGAGCCGGAGGGGAGGCGGGAGAGGGGAGCGGGCGGACGCGGGGGAGGAGGGAGCGGGACGGGAGAGCGGGGACGACGGGGACGAAGGCATGGGGATCACCGCCTGCGACGAGGGTTTCGGCTTGCGATGCCACGATGAGGCCTCGCGCCGAGGCCCGCCGGAGCCGGTGGACCACCGACCGGTTGTGGAAAACCCGCCCACCCGAACGGGGAACTCCGCCCGGCTTCGCCCACGGCCCGGGCGGCTCCGCCCACAGCCCGCCCGGCTCCGCCCACAGCCCGGGCGGCCTCCCCGCCCCGTCCCGCCCGCCGGGCGCGCTACGGCAGTTCGAAGCCCGGGTCCATCCCACCGAGCGCGTTCACGCACGGACAGTCCCGCGCCCCGGTCTCCGGCAGCGCGGCCACCGCGTCGAACAGCACCCCGCGCAGCCGGTCCACGTTGGCGGAGAACACCCGCAGCACCTCCTCGTGGGAGACGCCCTCACCGGTCTCGGCGCCCGCGTCGAGGTCGGTGACCAGGGTCAGCGACGTGTAGCACAGCTCCAGTTCCCGGGCGAGCGCCGCTTCGGGGTGACCGGTCATGCCCACGACCGACCAGCCCTGCGCCCGGTGCCACAACGATTCGGAGCGCGTGGAGAAGCGCGGCCCCTCGACCACGACCAGCGTGCCGTTCTCCACCGGCTCCCAGTCCCGTCCGCGGGCGGCCTTCAGCGCGGCGGCCCGCCCGGTGGGGCAGTAGGGGTCGGCCATGGACACGTGCACGACGTTCGGCACGGTGCCGTCGGGCAGCGGCAGCCCGTCGAAGTAGGTCTGCGCCCTGGACTTCGTACGGTCCACGAACTGGTCCGGCACGAGCAGGGTGCCGGGGCCGTACTCGGGACGCAGGCCGCCCACCGCGCAGGGTCCGAGGACCTGGCGGACGCCGGCCGAGCGCAGCGCCCACAGGTTGGCGCGGTAGTTGATGCGGTGCGGGGGCAGGTGGTGGCCGCGGCCGTGCCGGGGCAGGAAGGCGACCCGCCGGCCGGCGATCTCGCCGAGGAAGAGGGAGTCGCTGGGCGGCCCGTAGGGGGTGTCCACCTGGACCTCGGTCACGTCGTCGAGGAACGAGTAGAAGCCCGAACCGCCGATTACGCCGATCTCTGCGTTCGCCATGACCAGCACACTAGCTGGCCGCGGAAGCGCGGGGGAGCCGGTGCCGGGGAGCGCCGAAGACCCCGCCGGCGTACGACGGCAGGGTCCGGAGCGAGGGGTCTCAGGCGGCGGAGGTGCTGGTGGAACTCGACGAGGACGGCGTCGAGGACGTCGACGACGAGGTCGTGGAGGACGACTTCGAGTCGGACGACGACGAGGCGGTCGGCTTCGAGGCCGGGCTGCTGCTCGACGAGGAGCCGCGCGAGTCGTTGCGGTAGAAGCCGGAGCCCTTGAAGACGATGCCGACCGCGGAGAACACCTTCTTCAGGCGGCCACTGCAGTCGGGGCACTCGGTCAGGGCGTCGTCGGTGAACTTCTGCACCGCCTCGAGGCCCTCGCCGCACTCGGTGCACTGGTACTGGTAGGTCGGCACTGTCTTCCTCCTGGCACTCTCACTCGATGAGTGCTAACGACGATCCATAGTGACGTATTCCCGGGGATCAGTCCACCGTCACCGGCACGCGGTGACCGACGCCACGTGCGACGGTCAGGTTCCGCTGCCGGGCGACCAGCCGCGACCGCAGCGTCACCAGGGTCACCAGCGCGAGCACCGTGCCGACGGCCGGCACCAGGAATCCCGCGCCGTCCCACAGCCGGTCCTCGAGCTGGCCGGCCACGGTGACGGCGGTCGCCTGGCCGAGCGCGACCGCGCCGGTCAGCCAGGTGAAGGCCTCGGTGCGGGCACCGGCCGGGACCAGGTCCTCGACCAGCGTGTAGCCGGTGATCAGCGCCGGCGCGATGCACATGCCGACCAGCAGGCCGAGCCCGGCGAGCAGCAGCACCGAGTGCGCCGTCCACAGGGCGGACGCGGTGATCGCGAGCGCCGTGTAGCCGACGACCAGACGGTGCCGCGGCGCGGCCTTCCAGGCGATCGCGCCGCAGACGATGCCGGACAGCATGTTCCCGGCGGCGAAGACGCCGTACAGGACGCCGTTCAGGCCGGGCTCGCCGATGGACTGGGTGAACGCCGCCAGGGACACCTGCATTCCGCCGAAGACCGAGCCGATGCCCAGGAAGGTCACGACCAGCACGCGCACGCCCGGGACGCGCAGCGCGGAGACCTGCTGCACGCGCGCGTGCCCGCTCTCGGCGGTCACCGGCGGCTGGGTGCTCTTCTGCGCGGCGAACAGCAGACCGCCGACGAGGGTCAGCGCACCCTCCGTGACCAGGCCCGCCGCCGGTGCGACGGCGGTGCACAGCGCGGTCGCCAGCAGGGGGCCGAAGACGAAGGTCAGCTCATCCGTGACCGACTCGAAGGCCGCCGCGGTGCTCAGCAGGGGCGAGCCCTGCAGCTTCACGCCCCAGCGCGCCCGCACCATGGGGCCGACCTGCGGCACCGAGGCGCCGGTGGGCACGGCCGCGAGGAAGAGCGCCCACAGGGGCGCGTGGGCCAGCGCGAGCGCCGTCAGGGACAGGCCCGACACCGCGTGCACCAGGACGCCGGGGGTCAGCACGGCGCGCTGACCGTAACGGTCGGCCAGGCGCCCGCTGTAGGGCGCGAACAGTGCCATGGAGACGCCGGTCGCGGCCGCGACGGCGCCCGCGGCGCCGTACGAGCCGGTGGTGTACTGCACCAGCAGCACGATGGAGATGGTGAGCATCGCGAACGGCTGACGCGCCGCGAAGCCGGGGAGCAGGAAGGTCCAGGCGCCGCGGGTGCGCAGCAGCTGCCCGTATCCCGGGCGGGGGGATGCCGTCGAGGTCGTCGTCGGCTCGTCGGTGGTGACCGTGGATCCCACGGCCCGTGCCTTTCTGCCGCCTGGTAGCGCGTGCCCCGTGCGGGCCCGGGCGCCGAGAGCTGTCCTCTTGCGCGGACTGCGGTAGATACCGGCGCCCACGGAGGGTGGGGGGGCGTACGGCCGCCATACGGTCGCGCCAGCTCTGCGTCAGGCAGAGTTGGTTCGATCAAGTGCGCCTTCATGCTACAGGGATCATCGTCCGGTACGGCTGTGAAAATGAGCACCACCGATGCGGTCGCCTGTGATTCCACGAGGTGCCGGCTGCCCGTTCAGGAACCGTTCGAGCCCAGCCAGTCGGCCAGCTTGCCGCCGTGGGCGACCGCGCGCAGCCGTCGTTCCGCCGCGTCGCGGACCGGGTCGGTGGCGACGACGAGCAGTTCGTCGCCCCGGCGCAGGACCGTGGTGGGCATCGGAACGAACGATTTCTCGTCGCGGACGACGAGGGTCACGGCGGCCCCGGGCGGCAGCCGCAGCTCGTGGACCTCCACGCCGTGCATCCGCGACTCCTCGGAGACCGGCACGGAGAGCAGATGCCCGCGCAGCCGCTCCAGCGGCGCCGACTCGATGCCGAGGTCGGAGGCCTCGCCCTCCTCGCCCAGGCGCAGCTTGCGGGCCAGCCAGGGCAGCGTCGGGCCCTGGACGAGGGTGTAGACGACGACCAGCACGAAGACGATGTTGAAGATGCGGCGGCTGCCGGTGACGCCGTTCACCATGGGGATCGTCGCCAGGATGATGGGCACGGCGCCGCGCAGTCCCGCCCAGGACATCAGGGTCTGCTCCTGCCACGGCACGCGGAACGGCGCCAGGCTGAGGACGACGCTCAGCGGGCGGGCCACCATGGTCAGCACCAGCCCGATGACCAGGGCGGGCACGACGTCGTCGCCCAGGTCGTGCGGGGTGACCAGCAGGCCGAGCACGACGAACATGCCGATCTGGGCGATCCAGCCGAGCCCCTCGGCGAAGCCGCGGGTGGCGGGCCAGTGGGGGAGTCTCGCGTTGCCGAGCATCATCGAGGCCAGGTAGACGGCCAGGAAGCCGCTGCCGTGCGCCAGGGCGCCGGCCGCGTACGCCGTGACGGCGATGGCCATCACGGCGATCGGGTAGAGGCCGGAGGCGGGCAGCGCCACGTGCCTGAGGCCCCAGGAGCCGAACCAGCCCACCGCGAACCCTATGGCCGCGCCGATGACCAGCTCCAGGACGATCTCGCCCAGCAGGATGTACCAGTGCTCGACCGGGCCGGCCGTGGAGAACGCGACGACCAGGATGACCACCGGTGCGTCGTTGAACCCCGACTCCGCCTCCAGCGTGCCCGTCACGCGCGCGGGGAGGGGGATTCTGCGCAGGACCGAGAAGACGGCCGCGGCGTCCGTCGAGGACACCACCGCGCCGATGATGAGCGCCTGCCGCCACTCCAGTCCGACCAGGTAGTGGGCGCCCGCCGCGGTGACGCCCACGCTGACGGCGACGCCCACGGTCGCGAGGACGCAGGCGGACGACAGGACCGGCCGCACCTCTTTCCACTTCGTGCCCAGGCCGCCCTCGGCGAGGATCACGACCAGGGCCGCGTATCCCATGACCTGGGTCACTTCGGCGCTGTTGAAGTGGATGTCGCCGATGCCGTCCTGGCCCATCAGGACGCCGATCCCCAGGTACACGAGCAGGCTGGGGAGCCCGCTGCGGGAGGAGACCCGCACGGCCGCGACGGCGACGAGCAGGACGACGGAGCAGACGAGCAGAAGCTGGTTGAGATGGTGGACGGTCAGCGGCGTTTCCTCCCCTGAGAACTCCGGTTACTTCGTTACCTTACCTAACTCTTGACGCTTTCTTGACGCTCGGCGGGGAAAGATCGAACGTGCTTGCGCGCCGGTTCCCGACTCCGCGTCAAGGCGGACGGGGCCCTGCGCCTATGGTTGCTCCAGCGCTCATTCAAAGTCACAGCCCGACCTGCCGCTCGCGTTAGGACAGCAAGGACAGCGATGCCCCCCAACACCACCGCCACAACGGGTGACACCGCCACCACGGGTGCCACGTCCGTCACGTCCGGCAGGAAAAAGGGGCGCAAAGCCCGACTGATCGTGCTGGTTCTGGTCCTGGCCATCATCGGAGGCATCGCCTACGGGTCGTACTGGTCGATCAGCACCGTGCGCGCCTCCTTCCCGCAGACCAAGGGAACGATCACGCTCCAGGGCCTGTCCGGCCCGGTCGACGTCAAGCGGGACGGCAACGGCATCCCGCAGATCTACGCGTCCTCCGACGAGGACCTGTTCATGGCGCAGGGCTACGTCCAGGCGCAGGACCGGTTCTACGAGATGGACGTGCGCCGCCACATGACCTCCGGGCGCCTGTCGGAGATGTTCGGCAAGAGCCAGGTCAAGAACGACGAGTTCCTGCGCACCCTCGGCTGGGACCGGGTCGCCAAGCAGGAGTACGACACCAAGCTGTCGCCCGCCACGAAGACGTACCTCCAGGCGTACTCCAAGGGGGTCAACGCCTACCTCCAGGGCAAGGACGGCAAGGACATCTCCCTGGAGTACGCGGCCCTGGGCCTCACCAACGACTACAAGCCGCAGCAGTGGACCCCGGTCGACTCCGTCTCCTGGCTGAAGGCGATGGCCTGGGACCTGCGCGGCAACATGCAGGAAGAGATCGACCGCGCCCTGATGACGAGCCGCCTCGGCCCGCAGCAGATCCAGGACCTGTACCCGGAGTACCCCTACAGCCGCAACAAGCCGATCGTGCAGGAGGGCCAGTACAGCGAGCTGACCCGGACCTTCCGGCAGACCGGCGCGACGGGCGCCTCCCAGGGCGGCGGCACGACGGGCACGACGGGCGGCACGAGCGCCTCTCGGGGCACGACGGGCACGACCGGCTCCACCGCCTCGGCCACCACCGGATCGGGCGTCACGAGCCAGCTGGCGGGCCTCTACAACGTCCTGGACAAGGTCCCGACGGCCGTCGGCGTGAACGGCCAGGGCATCGGCTCCAACTCCTGGGTCGTCGCGGGCAAGTACACCATCACCAACAAGCCCCTGCTCGCCAACGACCCGCACCTGTCGGCGTCCCTGCCGTCCGTCTGGTACCAGATGGGCCTGCACTGCCGGACCGTCTCGGCCAAGTGCCAGTACGACGTCACCGGCTACACGTTCGCCGGAATGCCCGGTGTGATCATCGGCCACAACGCCGACATCGCCTGGGGCATGACCAACTCCGGGGTCGACGTCACCGACCTGTACCTGGAGAAGGTGACCGGGAACGGCTACCTGTACGACGGCAAGGTCCGGCCCTTCCGCACCCGCGAGGAGACCATCGACGTCGCCGGCGGCGCGCCCAAGACGATCGTCGTCCGGCAGACCCAGGACGGGATGCCGCTGCTGTCCGACCGTGACGACGAACTCGTCCAGGTCGGCAAGCGGGCCACGGTCAACACCGCCGCACCCGACCGCGGCGACGGCTACGGCATCGCTCTGAGGTGGACCGCGCTCGACCCGGGCACCTCCATGGACGCCGTCTTCGCGCTCGACAAGGCGGCCGACTGGAGCGGCTTCCGCGCCGCGGCCGCGAAGTTCGACGTGCCCTCGCAGAACCTGATCTACGCCGACACCAGCAACAACATCGGCTACACGCTGCCCGGCAAGATCCCCACGCGCTCCTCCGTGGACGACGGCTCCATCCCGGCCCCGGGCTGGGAGTCGAAGTACCGCTGGACCGGCTTCATCAAGCAGGCCGAGCTGCCCTACGAGTACAACCCCAAGCGCGGCTACATCGTCACCGCCAACCAGGCCGTGGTCGACAAGGACAAGTACCCGTACACGCTCACCACCGACTGGGGCTACGGCACCCGCAGCCAGCGCATCACCGACCTGATCGAGTCCAAGATCAAGGACGGCGGCAAGATCTCCACCGACGACATGCGCCAGATGCAGCTCGACAGCAGCAGCGAGATCGCCAAGCTGCTGGTGCCCCGGCTGCTGAAGATCAACCTCGGCGACAAGAACGTCCGCGACGCGCAGAAGCTGCTGGAGGGCTGGGACTACACCCAGGACGCCGACTCCGCGGCGGCCGCGTACTTCAACGCCGTCTGGCGCAACGTCCTCAAGCTCGCCTTCGGCAACAAGCTCCCCAAGGAGCTGCGCGTCCAGGGGCAGTGCCTGTGGGTCGACAAGATCGACAGCACCGGTCCCGTGGACGACAACTCCAAGGTGCGCGAGTGCGGCCAGCGGGACACCGACCGGGCGCAGCCCGACGGCGGCGACCGCTGGTTCGAGGTCGTGCGCAAACTGATGGACAAGCCGAACAGCGACTGGTGGAAGACGCCCAAGTCGGGCACCCGCCCCGCGGCGAACGACATGGACCAGCTCTTCGCCCGGGCCATGATCGACGCCCGCTGGGAGCTGACCGCCAAGCTCGGCAAGGACATCGACACCTGGAGCTGGGGCCGGCTGCACCGCCTGTTCCTGAAGAACCAGACGCTCGGCAGCGACGGCCCCGAGGCCCTGCAGTACATCCTCAACCGCGGCCCCTGGAGGCTCAGCGGCGGCGAGGCCACGGTGAACGCGACCGGCTGGAACGCCGCCGGCGGCTACAACGTCGTCTGGGTGCCGTCCATGCGGATGGTCGTCAACCTCGCCGACCTCGACAAGTCCAAGTGGATCAACCTGACCGGCGCCTCCGGGCACGCCTTCAGCGCGCACTACACGGACCAGACGGGCATGTGGGCCAAGGGCGAACTGCTCCCCTGGGCGTTCTCCGAAAAGGCGGTCGACGCCGGCACGAGCGACACCCTCGTCCTCAAGCCGTGAGCACCTGACGGCACATCGCCGGGAAATGCCCTCCACGCGCGCGTGGAGGGCATTTCCGTATGCGGGCGCCTTTTCTTCTCAGGCGCTTGTGAAGCGGCGCACACCGGAGGGGGTCACCACCGCGTGCACCGGCCGGTCGTGCGGCTCCGCAGGGACGCGCGCGACGACCTCCGTGTCGTACAGGAGCACCACGAGCCGGGGACGCGCGCCCGCGCGGTCCAGACGCGCCAGCACACGGTCGTACGACCCCCCGCCGCGCCCCAGGCGCATCCCGCGCTCGTCCACCGCGAGCCCGGGCAGCAGCACGACGTCCGCGGCCGTCACGGCATCGGCGCCGAGACGCTCGCCCGCGGGCTCGAACAGGGCCATTTTTCCGCCATGTTGGATCCGCGCCAGGGAGTCCGGGCCCGCGTACTCGCCCCAGTCCAGATCGTTGTCGGGCAGCAGTGCCGGGAGCAGGACCCGCACGCCCCGCGCGCGCAGCGCGTCCAGCAGGGCGAGCGTGCCGGGCTCGCTCCCGACGGAGACGTACGCGGCGACCGTGCGCGCGTCCGCCAGCTCGGGCAGCTCCAGGGCGCGCGCCGCCAACGCGCGGCCGGACCCGCGTACGTCATCCTGCGTCAACCTGTTCCTCACCGCGAGGAACTCCCGCCGAAACATTCGCTTGTCAGGCTCGTCCGTGCGTCCGTCGTGTTCCACTGGTCGTTCTCGCGCCCTTTCCCAATGCAGTCATAAAGGGTCAACCAACCGGAGCCACAGTTTTCCCACAAAGGCACCGGATAAGGTTGCGGGCATGACTCAGTCGCACCCCAGGATCAGCAAGGCTGTCATTCCCGCGGCGGGCCTTGGCACCCGGTTCCTGCCGGCCACCAAAGCCACTCCCAAGGAGATGCTGCCGGTCGTCGACAAGCCGGCGATCCAGTATGTGGTCGAGGAGGCCGTGTCTGCGGGGCTCGACGACGTCCTCATGATCACCGGTCGCAACAAGCGTCCGCTCGAGGACCACTTCGACCGCAACTACGAGCTGGAGTCGGCCCTCGA